>NZ_JADZGI010000002.1:300000-537087 GCF_015865035.1 Novosphingobium aureum
GCTCAGGCTCGACAGCGAATGGCGGCTATCCGATGCCGAACCCGGCTCCGCCAGCGCTATCCAGCGCCTGCGCGAGCGTATCGAGGGACGTATGGCCAGCTAAGCCACCGGCGGTGCCCGGGCAACACTCCCTACGGGTCGACACCTGCCCTGCCAGTCGCCATATCGAAGCCATGGAAAATGACGCAAAGGCCGACGGCACCGCCGCCGACACACTCCCATATGCATTGGCAGAGCCGGTCGCGCCGCTGGTGCGCCGGGTACTGGCCCGCAATCCATCGCCCTTCACCTACACCGGCACTCAGACCTACATCGTAGGGGCAGGCAGCGAGGTCGCGGTGATCGATCCCGGCCCTGCGGAGCCCGAGCATCTCGATGCCATCGTCGCGGCCATCGGCGATGCGCGCCTCGTCGCGATCTGCTGCACCCACACGCACCGCGACCACTCGCCCGCCGCCACACCGCTCAAGGCGCGCACCGGTGCGCCGATCATCGGCTGCGCAGCGCTGACACTGACCGACACCGGACCGCGCGCCGACGCCTCGTTCGATGCGACTTACAGCCCCGACCGCGTCCTTGGCGACGGCGAGGCGCTGACCGGCGAGGGCTGGACGCTCACCGCGATCGAGACCCCGGGCCACACCTCGAACCACCTGTGCTTCGCCATCGAGGAGACAGGCGCCCTGTTCACCGGGGACCATGTCATGGGCTGGTCGACCAGCGTCGTCTCGCCACCCGACGGCGACATGACCGACTACCTGCGCAGCCTCGAGCGGCTTTACGAGCGCAAGCAGGATACCGTCTACCTGCCCGCGCACGGACCCTTGGTCGATCGCCCGCATCGCCTCGTGCGCGGCATGATCGGCCATCGCCGCAGCCGCGAGCGCCAGATCCAGCGACAGATCGAGGAAGGCCGCACGCGCATCCCCGAAATGGTGGCGCGGATGTACAAGGGACTGGACGAGCGGCTTTTTCCTGCGGCGCAACGATCCGTTCTCGCACACCTGATCGACCTCGAGCGCCGCGCGCTGGTCGAACGATTCGGGGAAGACTGGCACTTGCGCGAGGCGTGATCGGAGGCCTTGTCAACAAGACCATAGGCGAAGAGCGAAAAAGCAGTTACACTTCCCGGCAATAAAACGACAAACTGGGGGAGTGACATGGCCACAATTGCGCCTGTACGGGATTTCGCGTTCACATTCTGGCAGAAGATGGCCCTTGGCCTCGCCGTCTTCGTTCTTTTCAGCTTCGTACAATCGGGCCTGCGCAATCTTGCAGACCTGCGCGCGGTTCCCGTGTGGGAGCACCTTCTGGCCGCCGTCATCGTCGGCTGGCTTTCGCTCTTCGTGACCCAGCCGACGCTGGTCCGGCGCGGTCTCGTCGCGCAGCATCGCCAGCTTGGCGGTCTCGCTCTCGGCGTTGCGGTCGGGCTCGTGCTGCTGTTCGGCTTCTCCGCCGTCATGGCGGTGCGCGATGGCGCCGTGCCGAGCTTCTTTGCCCCCTCCTACTTCCTCGCCCTCAACGCGATCGGCATCGCCGGCTTCGTCGCCCTGCTCGGCGCCGCAGCCGTGACTGCGGGCAAGGATCTGGAAGCGCATCGCCGCTACATCGTGGGTGCCAACGTGCTCCTGCTCGAGCCTGCGCTCGACCGTTTGCTGCCGATGCCGCTGATGGCACCCTGGGGCGAATTTGCCGTGATGCTGGCGCAACTGGGCGTGCTGGGCCTGCTCGCACGCCACGACCTGCGCACGTTGGGCACCGTCCACCGTGCCACGCTCGCGGGCATGGCGACGGTCGCGATCCTCCACTCGTTCACCGAGATGGTCGGCCGCCTCCCCGCGATGCAGGCGATCGCGGCTGGCATTGCCGCCAGCTGAACAGCGCGAAGCCCTTCGGCATTTTTCCCTTGGGTCCGGGCATCTGCGCACCTAGATAGGGCGCAAATCCGGACCCAACCGGAGACGATCCACAGGACCGAAGGGAATTGCCACGATGACTGTCATGCCAGCCGACCTGAGCGGCCTCGATCTGCGCGCCGAGATCGAACGTCTGCGCAAGGAACGCAACGCCGTCATCCTCGCGCACTACTACCAGAAGCCCGAGCTGCAGGACCTCGCCGATTTCGTCGGCGACAGCCTCGAATTGAGCCGCAAGGCCGCAGAAACCGACGCCGACGTCATCGCCTTTTGCGGCGTGAAGTTCATGGCCGATACCGCCAAGATCCTCAGCCCCGACAAGATCGTCGTGCTGCCCGACATGGAAGCGGGCTGCAGCCTCGAGGATTCGTGCCCTCCGGAAAAGTTCAAGGCGTTCCGCGAGGCGCACCCTGACCACATCGCGCTGACCTACATCAACTGCTCGACCGAAGTGAAGGCGCTCTCGGACATCATCGTCACCAGCTCGAGCGCCGAGACGATCCTCCAGCAGATCCCGCTCGACCAGAAGATCATCTTCGGTCCCGACCGGCACCTGGGTGGCTATCTCAGCCGCAAGTTCAACCGCGAGATGCTGCTCTGGCCGGGCGTTTGCATCGTCCACGAGGCCTTCTCGGAGACCGAGCTGGTCAAGCTCAAGGCGCAGCACCCCGCAGCTCCCATCGCCGCGCACCCAGAGTGCCCGCCGCACATCGTCGACCATGCCGACTACGTCGGTTCGACCAGCGGCATCCTGCAGTACGCCAAGACGATGGAAGGCGACACGCTGATCGTCGCCACCGAGCCGCACATCATCCACCAGATGCAGCTCGCCCTGCCCGAAAAGACCTTCATCGGCGCGCCGGGTGCGGACGGCAACTGCAACTGCAACATCTGCCCCTACATGGCGCTCAACACCATGGAGAAGCTCTACCTCGCGCTGCGCGACCTCACCCCGCGCATCGAGATCGACGAGCCGCTGCGCCTCGCTGCCAAGAAGAGCCTCGATGCCATGCTCGACATGGCTGCCGGCACGATCGGCAAGGGCGACCTGGGCAACCGCTGATCATGCCCTCACGCCGCGACACCCTGCGCGCGGGCATGGCGCTCTCCGCAGGGGTCGCGAGCACGGCTGCAATCGCACACAAGGCGACACGCCCGATTGCAGCGCCGCGCCCGGCGATAGAGCCCTACCGCGCCGCCTGCGTCCAGACACGGGTGCTGCCGACCTTCACGCGCGACGGGGCGTTTCTCCCCGAAGCCCTTGCCGCCAACGTCGAGACCGTGGCGCAGGCGATCGAGCAGACTGCGGGCGAGAGCGGCGCGAAACTCCTCGTTTTCTCCGAGTTCTGCCTGCAATTGCCGCTCGCACGGCTCACCGCGCAGCAATGGCATGCGGGCGCAATTGCCGCCGACGGGCCTGAAGTCGAGCGGATCGCGCAGGCCGCCCGGCGTGCCGGGGCATATGTAGTGTTCAATCCGGTCGAGCGGATCGCGGACTTTCCCGGACGCTATTTTCTCTCGGGCATGCTGCTCGATCCGGACAACGGCCCGGTCCTCACCTATCGCAAGCTCTACGACCTCACCAACAAGACCCGCCCGGGCGACGTGCTCGATGAGTGGATCGCGCGCTTTGGCGAGGATTCGCTGTTTCCGGTCGCCGACACCGCAATCGGGCGCATCGCGGTGACCATCGGTACCGACCCGGTCTGGCCCGAGATGGTGCGCGACCTCGTGTTTCGGGGCGCTGAAGTGATCGCGACCTGCCTCGCCTCGCCGAACGCAGCGCCCAGCCACGTTTCGCGGCGCGGAGGAGACAGCCCGGATGCGCACGACCCGGTGATCCCGGTCATGGCCCGCCGGGTGCGCGCCTACGAGAACCTTGCCTACATGCTCACCGCGAACCTGGGCCCGACCGGCACGGCAGAAGCGCCTGGCCCCGGGATCATGCAGCCCAGCGAGATCGTCGACTTCCACGGCAACGTCATGGCCGCCTCGCGCGACGGCAGCGAAGGCGCAAGCCTCGCCACGCTCGACATTGAGGCGCTGCGCCGCGCGCGCTGTACTCCGGGGTCGGGCAATGTGCTGCTCCAGCTCCAGAGCGCCCTGCACGCACCCGGCTACGCCTCGGCCCGCTTCGCGCGCGCCAACGGCTTTGCACGGGTCGCACCCGTCGACGGCAGCGAGCACGCAGACCTGCAGCGCGCCGAAATCCGCGATCTCGTCGCGCGCGGCGTTCTCGTCGCGCCGGCCGAGGGGCTCAGTTGACGCCGCTTTCCTGCCCGCTCTCGGCGGCGAGCTGCGCATCGAGAGCCTTGGCGTAATATCTGCCGAGCCTGCGGCATGGCTCGGCTCCGGTAGCCCCGCTCGCCTGCGCGTGGGCAGGATGGCCCGCGATAACCCGGTCGCAGTCCAGTTCTGCGAGGCGCGCGAGCCCTTCGCGAAATGCGGAGAGGGCCGCGGCATTGGCGGGCGCCGAAAAGCGGTAGGTGCCATCGGTACGCGAGGTCAGGCTTGCTGCCGCGACGATCGTCTCGCAATTCGGCGCTCCTTGTGGCCCTGCGCAGCTTCGCCAGGACCAGCTCATGCTGCCCGGAGTGTGCCCCGGCGTCGCATGCGCGGTAACGACGAGATCGCCGAGCACGATCGTCTCGCCATCGGCAATCGTGCGCACCGACGCGACGGGTGGATAGGCGAAGAGCTCGCCAAGCTGCGGGTCGTTGCGCTCGCTGTGCCCGGCGCGCAGCACCGCCGCCCCTGCCGCGCTCGCCACGACCTGTGCCCCGCTCGCACGGACCAGCGCGGCAATGCCGCTGGCGTGATCGTAGTGCGGCTCGCTCGACAGGATGTAGCGCAAGTCGCGGATGTCATGCCCGATCATCGCGAGCTCTGTGGCGATCTGCGGTGCCCACTGCGCGAGCCCGGCATCGATCAGCAACAGACCCTCGCCGCTGTCGATCACCGTCACCGAGAGCATGGGCGAACCGAGCGCCCATGTCGCTCCGTGGACGAGCCGTGGCGCGCCCGGCTCCCCGAAGGCATCTGCGTACTCAAGGGCGATGGGCTTCGTGAGCGGATCGTCCTTCGCTCCTGCATCTTGCGCAGCATGGCTGCCCGAAGCGAACATGAACGCCATCGCAGCTGTAAACGCGCAGACCACGCCCCGAACTGTGCCCATCACCGTTTCCCTCCTGAATTGCCACCCGGCCACGGACCGCAGCAAAGACCATTGGAGCAGAGATAGCCAGCCAGCGCGTCCGCTCTGACCGCGAGACGACAGGGCTGGCATCGCGCGGCGGCAGGGGCTAGCACCGCGCTTAACGGAAGTTTCAAGAGGTCGTTCGATCATGCCAGCCCCCCGCAAGATTAAGTTCGCCGCAGCGATAGCCGCCGCCCCCCTGCTCGTTGCCGCGACCGGCACGGCCTCCGGCGCCGATCCCTTTCTCTGGCTCGAGGACATCCATGGCGAGCGCGCGCTCCAGCAAGTCGAGACGTGGAACGCGGCGACCGACAAGACCCTTCGCGCGATGCCCGGTTTCGAGACCGATCGCGCCGCCGCCTTCTCGATCCTCACCGACGAGAGCCACATTGCCGCGCCCGGCACTGTCATGGGCGATGTCGTCACCAACCTGTGGCGTGACAAGGCCAATCCGCGCGGTGTCTGGCGCGAGGCGAGTCTGGCCTCCTTCACTGCGGGCAAGCCCGAATGGAAGACGCTGATCGACGTCGATGCTCTGGGCAAGGCCGAGGGCAAGAGCTGGGTCTGGCACGGCGCGGACTGCCTCGCCCCCGAATACGTGCGCTGTCTCGTCTCGCTGAGCCCGGGCGGCAGCGATGCCGACGTCGTGCGCGAGTGGAACCGCAAGACGGGCACGTTCGTCGAAGGCGGCTTCACGCTTCCGCAAGCCAAGAGCCGCGTGACCTGGGCCGATGCCGACACCCTGCTGGTCGCCACCGACTACGGCGAGGGTTCGCTCACCACCAGCGGTTACCCGCGCATCCTCAAGCGCTGGAAGCGCGGCACCCCGCTCGCCTCGGCAAGCCTCGTCAAGGAAGCGGGCGCGCAGGACATGGGGCTCGGCGTGTTCACGGCGATGGACGCCAAGGTGCGCCGCACTTTCGTGACGGTGAACAAGAGCTTCTACACCAAGGACATGTGGGTCGAGGGCAAGGACGGCAAGCTGATCGCCCTGCCCTTGCCCGAGAGCGCGGACTTCGAGGGCCTGATCGACGGCAAGCTGATCGCCTTCCTCAACAAGCCGCTGGGCACGCATCCCGCTGGCGCGCTGGTCAGCTGGACGCTCGCCGACATCCTCGCCGGAAAGCCGGGTGAACCGGTTTCGGTCTATGCGCCCGAGAAGTCGCAGGCGATCGAGAGCGTGACCACCACCGACCATGCCTTGTGGATCAAGCTGCTCGACGACGTCTCGGGCCGCCTGCTCCAGCTCGTCCCGCGTGACGAGACCACCTGGTCGGTGACCACCGTCGCCCTGCCCGACAACGCCACGATCAGCCTCGATGCCGCTGCCGACAAGGCCGACATGGCCTTCGTCACCGCGCAGTCGTTCCTCCAGCCGCCCACGCTCTATGCGGTGGACGCGAGCGGCACGCCCAAGGCGCTGCAGTCGCTGCCCGCCAAATTCGATGCCTCGGCTTTCACTCTCGAGCAGCACTTCGCCACCTCGAAGGACGGCACCAGGGTGCCCTACTTCCTCGCGCGCAAGAAGGGCACCAGCGGCCCGGTCCCCGCACTGGTCCACGCCTACGGCGGCTTCCGCGCCGCGCAGACGCCGACTTATCTCACCACCGAGCCCTATCGCGCCGGTCCGCTCGCGATGTTCTGGGTCTCGGACGGCAATGCCTATGTCCTCGCCAACATCCGCGGCGGCGGCGAATACGGCCCGGCCTGGCACGATGCGGCGCTGCGCGAGAACCGCCAGCGCGCCTACGAGGATCTCTATGCCGTCTCCGAGGACCTCGTCGCGCGCGGGATCAGCGCCAGGGGCAAGATCGCGGTCTCGGGCCGCTCGAACGGTGGCCTCATGGCAGGCGTCGCGCTGACCCAGCGCCCCGACCTTTACGGCGCGGCGATCATCGGCTCGCCGCTGCTCGACATGAAGCGCTACTCGCACATGCTCGCGGGTGCCTCGTGGATGGCCGAATACGGCGATCCGGACGTGCCGGGCGACTGGGCCTTCATCAAGACGTACTCGCCCTATCAGAACGTGAAGAAGGGCACGCATTACCCCGCGCCGTTCTTCTACCTCTCGACCGAGGACGACCGCGTGCATCCCGGCCATGCCCGCAAGATGGCCGCCAGGCTCCAGGGTTACGGGAACCCTGTTTTCTATCACGAGTACCGCGAGGGCGGGCACTCGGTCGGTGCGGACCCTGCCGAGGATGCGGTCCGCGCGGCGATGCTGCACGCTTACCTGAAGTACAATCTGGAAGGCGTGCGCCCGGCCAGCTAACACCGGAAGGGGCGGGGGCGTGCCCAAGCATGGCCCCGCCCGCCTTGCCGGTCAGATGACGGGTCCTTCGAGGCTCAAACCGCGATCTCGCGCCATTGCCCCGGCTGCAGCCCCTCGAGCGACCATTCTCCCACCTTCCAGCGCACCAGCCGCAAGGTCGGATGGCCGACGGCGGCGGTCATGCGCCGCACCTGCCGGTTGCGCCCTTCGTGCAAGGTCAGCTCGATCCAGCAGTCGGGCACCGACTTGCGGAACCGCACCGGCGGGTTGCGCGGCCAGAGCTCGGGTGCCTCGATGCGTCGCGCCCGGGCGGGACGCGTGGGCCCGTCCTTGAGCACCACGCCGCGGCGCAGGCTCTCGAGCGCCTCCTCGCCGATCTCGCCCTCGACCTGCACCAGATAGGTCTTGCCCAGCTTGTACCTGGGGTCCGAGATGCGCGCCTGCAGGCGGCCATCGTCGGTCAGCAGCATCAGCCCCTCGCTGTCGCGGTCGAGCCGCCCGGCAGGGTAGACGCCGGGGACATCGATATAGTCCGAAAGCGTCGCGCGCGGGCTCGGCGACCTGGCGTCGGTGAACTGGGGCAGGACCTCGAAAGGCTTGTTGAACGCGATCAGGCGGGTCATCGAGGGTCGGTTCCTGCGGAAGAGTGGGGAACAAGCGCGGTGCTGGCGCTCTTTGCGCCGTGGAGGGAAAAGGTCAATGATCGCCCGTTTGCATTCGGCCTGGCTCGCGCTGCGCGCCAGCTACTGGTTCTACCCCGCATTGTTCGCGGTATTCGGCCTCGTGCTGGCACTCGCCACCATCCATCTCGACCGGCACGGTGCCGCCGACTGGCTCGAGGGGCACAAGATGATCGTCCCGGTCCGTCCCGACGGTGCCTCCAACATGCTGGGCGTGCTCGCCAGCGCGATGATCGGCACGGCCGCGACCGTTTTCTCGATCACCATCGCCGCAGTCGCCTATGCCAGCGGCAATTATGGCCCGCGCCTCTTGACCAATTTCATGGAGGATCGCGGCAACCAGTTCAGCCTAGCGACCTTCATCGGCACCTTCGTCTATGCGATCACAGTCCTGCGCGCAGTTCGCACCGCCGAGGAGACCCCCGGCGGCCCTGCCGGTGCCTTTGCGCCGCAACTCTCGCTGCTCGTCGCCTTCGCGCTGATGATCGTCGCGGTCGGCGTACTGGTCTATTTCCTCCACCACATCCCGGCAAGCATCCGCATCAACGTCGTACTCGAATCGATCGGCAAGCGCCTGCTGACCGCGATCGAGAAGCGCTATCCGCAGAAGGGCGAGCGCGACCCCGCAGTCCGCCCCCTGCCCCACGGCAAGGCGGTGTGCGCGACCAAGACTGGCTACGTGCGCATCCTCGAGCTGGGCTCTCTGCTCGACATCGCGCGCGAGCACGATCTTCTGATCGGGCTGAACGTGCGCACCGGCGACTTCGTCTATCCCGGCGTCGAGATAGCCCGCACCGACGCGCGCCATCTGCCCGACGAGGTCGGCGAACAGATCCGCGCCTGCCTCGCGGTGGGCGCCACGCGCACCACCGAGCAGGATCTCGAATTCTCGATCGACGAACTGGTCGAGATCGCCTTGCGCGCGCTTTCGCCGGGCATCAACGACCCTTTCACCGCGATCACCGCCCTGCACTGGCTGGGCGCGGCGACAGTCGCCTGCGGCACGCGCAATCTGGCTGCCGAGGACTGGAACGGCGGCGATCCGGCCTGCCCGCTCTCGCGCTGCCACAGTGACTTTGCGCACTTCCTCGAGCGTGGACTGGTCTCGACCCGCGGCGCGGTCGCGACCAGCCGCCTCGCCTCGCTGGTCGCGCTCGAGACCTTGGAGCGCGCAGCCCGGCTCGTCACCGGGCCGCATCGCCGCGCGCTGCTGCTCGCCGAGGCCGAAGCGCTCGTCGAACAGGCGCAGCATCATCTCGTCGGCCCCGACCTCGCGGACGTACGCCAGCGGCTCGAGGTCGTGCGCGCTTCTGCCTGAGACGATCAGCCCGACCCGCCTGTGGGCTTCTCGCCTGCAGTGCGCACCAGCGACCAGACCACGCCGCCCGCAATCAGGGCGAGCGTCACGCCAAGGCTGAGCAGCGGCGGAAACTTGGCGCCGCCCAGCAGGAAGTCCGAGACGAAGATCTTGCCGCCGATGAACACGAGCACCAGCGCCAGTGCGTATTGGAGGTAGTGGAAGCGGTGCACCATCGCGGCGAGCGCGAAGTAGAGCGCGCGCAGGCCCAGGATCGCCATGATGTTCGAGGTGTAGACGATGAACGTGTCGGTGGTGATGGTGAAGATCGCCGGGACCGAATCGACCGCGAACACGAGGTCGGCAAGGTTGATCACCACCAGCGCGAGGAACAGCGGCGTCGCCGCCCAGGCCATGCCGCCGCCGGCCTTGCCCTGCCGGACGAAGAAGTGGTGACCATGGTGCTCGCGCGTGACGCGCATGTGGCGTGATATCCAGCGCACCACGCGGTTGTTGCCGATGTCGGGATCGTGCTGCCCGGTGAACAGCATCTTCACCCCGGTGAAGACGAGGAAGCCTGCGAACAGGTACATGACCCAGTAGGCCTTGGCGATCACCGCCGCGCCGCCCGCGATCATTGCCCCGCGCAGCACGATCACCGCGAGGATGCCCCAGAGCAGCGCCCGGTACTGGTAGCGCGGCGCGATGGCGAAGAAGCCGAAGATCATCGAGATCACGAAGACGTTGTCGATCGAGAGCGCCTTCTCGATGAAATAGCCGGTGAAGTACTCGAGCCCTGCGTCCTGACCTTTCTGCAGCCAGACCCAGCCGCCGAAGAGCATGGCGATGGCAATGTAGAAGACCGAGAGCTTGATCGATTCGGCGATGCCCATCTCGCGGTCGTCCTTGTGCAGGATGCCAAGATCGAACGCGGTGAGCGCGATGACGAGGCCGACGAAGGCCAGCCAGAACCAGGCCGGGGTCCCCAGCCAGAAGTCGTTGAGAAATTCCATGATGGTGCAACCGTTGGACGGGTCGAAAGGATGCGCCGGCGCGAGGAAGGGGTACTACGCGCCGGCGCGGGGATCGGGCTGCGTCAAGCAGGCTGCATGGGGGCAGACAGCCGCGAGAGCCCGTCCCTGATCGTCGATTTCGCGAGGTGCAGGCTGAACAGCTCGGCCGGGTCGACCTGCTTGCGACGCTGCGCGATGCGCAGCAGCGCATCGAGACGCTGAAGGCGTTCCAGCATGCGAAACTTGGTATTGGTCATATCACGTTCCCTATCGAACGGGTTGAGTTCGATCGGACGAGACTTTCAGCGATCCTCGAATGGCCGGTTCGCCCGGCGCTGTCCTTCGCGGATGGATCCCTTGGATTTGCTAAGGTCAGGATCCTGCATCGGGTCTCACCCGATGCGGTCCGACATCACGTGGCGCTCGTGAAAAGGCAGGATAACCGCCAATCCTTCGAAGCGCCGCGCCAGAGGGGCCCGGCCCGCAAGTCCTTAATAGGACCAATTCACTCCGCTTTCAAGGCGCTTCGAACAGCAGCCCCGGGCGAGATGAACCCGGATTTCATTGACGAATGGGTCAAAACGATATTATAGTGACATCACTTTTTAACGGGGGAGAATCTGATGACTGATCCGGACAAGCCCATGAACGCGAGCCGCGAGCGCCCCGCGTCCGCCTTCAACGGCTATGTCATGCTGTTCGTGCTGGCAGGCCTCGTGCTGCTTGCCCTGTTCAGCGTTGTCGGCGGAGTTAGCGCGGGCTCCCCGTTCTTCCTGCTGCTGCTGGTGCCTTGCGCGCTTGCCGCGCTGCTCGTGCTTCCCGGCTTCTACATGGTCCAGCCCAACCAGGGCGCGGCCATCGTCCTGTTCGGCAGCTACCGCGGGACCGATCGCACGACGGGCCTGCGTTGGACCTGGCCCTGGATGATGAAGACCAAGGTTTCGGTCCGGACCAACAACATCGTCTCGGAAAAGCTCAAGGTGAACGACCTGCGCGGCAATCCGGTCGAGATCGCCGCCAATGTCGTGTGGCGTGTCGCCGACACCGCGCAGGCGCTCTACGACGTCGACGATTACAGGGCCTTCGTCGACGTCCAGATCGAGGCCGCGGTACGCACCATCGGCTCGCGCTATCCCTACGACGGCGAGGACGAGGACATGACCCTGCGCGGAAGCCACGAGGCGGTTAACACCGAATTGCGCCACGAGCTCAACGACCGCCTGCGCGTGGCCGGCGTCACCGTCGACGAGTGCGGCCTCACGCACCTTGCCTATGCCCCCGAGATTGCCGGCGCCATGCTGCGCCGCCAGCAGGCAGAAGCGGTGATCGCGGCAAGGCGCAAGCTGGTCGAGGGTGCGGTCTCGATGGTCGAGATGGCGCTCGATGAGCTGTCCAGCAAGCAAGTGGTCGAGCTCGACGACGAGCGGCGCGCAGCAATGGTCTCAAACCTGATGGTGGTACTGTGCGGCGAGCGCGACACCCAGCCGGTGGTCAATGCCGGGTCGCTGTACAACTAGGATCGATACGACGGTAACGAGATGCCCAGTCCGGCAAAGAAGGCTTTTGCGCTCAGGCTCGATCCTGCGCTGCACGAGGCGCTCGAACGAGTCGCGGCAGCCGACCTGCGCTCGGTCAATGCCGAAGTCGAAGTGTTGCTGCGCGAGGCGCTGGCCCGGCGCGGGGTCAAGGTGAAGCCAAGCGAACCGCCGCGCCGCGGTCGCCCGCCCAAAGGAGACTAGGTGATGCTGCACAAGCTGTTCGCAAAAGGCGACTGGTTCGCCCCCAAACGCTTCGGTTATGGTGCCGGGCTGCCCATAGCCTGGCAGGGCTGGGCCCTGATCGTGGCATGGCTGGCCAGCCTTGCCGGTCTGGTTCGCGCGCTACAGGAGCCATCGAGCCTGCCTGCCACGCTAGCCGGAGCGCTCTTCGCGCTTGTCACTGCGATCTTCGTCAGTCTCGCCGCGAAGCGCACGCGCGGCGGATGGAAATGGCGCTGGGGTGAGCGCGACTAGAAAATCCGCTCTTTTCCGCAGCTACTTACAAGCCACTGGAACGGCGTTCCTTTTCGGGACGCGATCAAAGCTGTTTACGCCTTGGCCACCGCTGCGGTGTAAACGCGGTGCATGAACCTCGCGCCCCGAATCGCACGCCAGATCGGCCACCTGCTCATGCTGGCTACAGGCCCGCTCCTGCCAGCAGGTGCAGCCCTCGCCCAGCAGGCCTCCCAGCCGGAACTCAAGGCCTATATCGTCGTGGAGACCGGGCGTAGCTACGGGCGGTTGCAGGACGCGATCGATGCCATCGGCGCGGGGCGCGGCACGATCCGCATGGCCCCTGCCCGGCTTGCCGACTGCGGCATCCAGACGCAGGGCGACGTTACCTACGAGGCACAAGTGCCGGGTCAGGCCGTGCTCGACGGGCGGGCCTGCGAGGACAAGGCGGCACTGGTCCTGCGCGGACGCTCGGCACGGGTCAGCGGCATGGTCTTCGCCAACATCCGCGTGCCCGACAAGAACGGCGCTGGCATCCGCCTCGAACACGGCAGCCTCTCGGTCTCCCAGTCGTGGTTTCGCGACAGTGAGCAGGGCCTGCTGACCGGCGACGATCCTGCCGCCTCGATCACCATTGACAAGTCAACCTTCACCCGGCTGGGCACCTGCGAGGGTTCGGGCTGCGCCCACTCGATCTATATCGGCAACTACGGATCGCTGAGCGTGACGCGCAGCCGTTTCGAGGCAGGTACGGGCGGACACTACGTCAAGAGCCGCGCCGCGCGCGTAGCCATCCTGGGCTCCAGCTTCGACGATACCCGCGGCCGCGCGACCAACTACATGATCGACCTCGCCGACGGATCGACCGGTCGGATCGCGGGCAACTGGTTCGTGCAGGGGCGCGACAAGGAGAACTATTCCGCGTTCATTGCCGTTGCCGCCGAGCACCGCAATCATTCCTCGGGCGGGCTGGTGGTCGAAAACAACGACGCGCGATTTGCGCCCGGCATCGACAGGCGCAGCGCCTTCGTCGCCGACTGGTCGGGCGATGCCGTGAGCTTGGGCGAGAACCGCCTTGGCAGCGGTCTCGTGCGCTACGAACAGCGCTGACAAGCGGCAACTGCTGCCCCCGTCGAATTCTCGGCCATTGCCGCAGCAGCCTAGCAGCGCTATCTAGGCGACCATGTCCCCCCGCCTGATCATCCTGTTGCGCATGCGCATCTGGGGCCTGCTGCTGCTCGCCGCGATCGGCCTGCAGGCGGCGGAACCCATTCGTGCGCCGCTCGAACGGGCGAGCGGATCGGCCTGGAGTTCGGCGACGAGCGAGCTTGCGCTCGCCTCGACCCGCCGCGGCGAGGATGCCTCGGTCCAGCCACAGCCCCAGCCGCCCGAGCCGATGGCTCCGGCGCTCGGTCGACCTGCACCGCCCGAAACCGAACGCCTCGTACAGGCTTCGGCCTCGCCCTGGTTCGATGCCCGCGGACCGCCTTGGGACGAGCACCCGGCAAGACCACCACGCTCGACCGCCCCTCCCGTCGCCTGAAACGCCGCTCGCAAGCGGTGCGCCGATCCTCGCGCGCCGCTCAAGAACACGTTTTCAGGACGATTTTTCCATGCCCATCGATAACGCCGGCGTTGTTGCCGCAGACGAACGGACGCTCGTCGCCCAGCTTCTGAGCCGATACCCGGACAATCTCGAAGACGGCGATCTCGCCTATCTCGACAACTGGTTCGATCGCATTGCGACCCCGCTCGATCTCGGCCTTCTCGCCGCAGACCCCGCGATAACCGCCCAGTACAAAGCCTACCGCGCAACGCACGTGGATCGCTTCAAGCCGAAAGACATCGGCAAGGCAGTCCTTTTCGCAGGCGCGGTTGCCGCCGTCGCGGGTGCCATTTCCCTTTTGGCACCGTGACGGCGAGGCCGGGGCGCGGTTCCCCCCTCAGCATCCCGCCCGCGCCCCGGCCTAACGCATCGAAGAACAGTAGTGCAGCCACGCCCCGCGAGGCCTGCGGCACACAAACGCCGGGGCCTCGTGCATCCAGCAATTACAGGATGTGGCCGGTCCGGTCGCGCTTGGTATCGAGGTAGCGCGCATTGTGCGGGTTGGCGGGCAGTTGGTGCGGGACGCGCTCGAGCACGTCCACGCCGACGCCGCGCAGCGCCTCGACCTTGGCGGGGTTGTTGGTCATCAGGCGGATCGCGGGAACGCCGAGCAGCTCGAGCATGCGCGCGGCAACCGGAAAGTCGCGCGCTTCGGTCGGCAGGCCCAGACGGTTGTTGGCATCGACCGTGTCGAAGCCCTGGTCCTGCAGGCGATAGGCGCGCAGCTTGTTGACGAGCCCGATGCCGCGCCCTTCCTGGCGCATGTAGAGCAGCACGCCCCATCCACCCGCTTCGGCCTCACGTGCCATCGCCGCAAGCGCGGCCTTGAGCTGCGGCCCGCAGTCGCACTTGAGCGAGCCGAGGATGTCGCCGGTTAGGCATTCGGAATGCAAGCGCACGAGCGGCGGCTTCTCGCCGTTCTGTGTACCGATCACCAGCGCGACATGTTCGCGCAGGTCATCGAGCGAACGGAAGGCGACGATCTCGGCATTCTCGCAGACCTCGACCGGCAGCCGCGCGCGCGAGGCGACGAGCAGACGGCGGGTATCCTTCCACTCGGCAAGATCCACGCCCGAAACCTGCTGCACTTCGCCCATCAGGTCGGGCAGGACGAGAAACGCAGGCAGGATGCCGGCGATCCGCGCCAGCTCCATCGCGGTGCGGGCAGCCTCGGGCTGTTTCATTGATTCAGCCGCGAAAGGCCCCTTCATCGGATGCACGAGATCGAGCGCCGGATCGGCGATCGCGCGAGCGAGATCGAGGTCGAAGACTTCCGCCCCCCGGATCAGCACCGGCGCCTCGGGCACCGCAGCCTCGCGCTGGTTGGCAAGCTTGAGCGTCACCGCCCGGGCTGCGGAGATCAGCATGCGCGGTCCGGTCAGGCCGGGCGCGAAACCGGTCTCGACCGGCAAGAGCGCAGGCCCCTCGCCGATACGGATCGGCCAGCCATGGCGCAGCGCGTCGATTGCCAGCGCAACTCGGCGCGCACCGGCCGACGGCAGTGCCCCGACAGGAAGGTCCTGAGCGCTCAGAGCGAGAACTCCGTCACGAGCGGGATGTGGTCGCTCGGCTGCTCCCAGCGACGCGTCTCCTCAACGAAATGGTGCCCGGTCGCCTGCGCCGCGAGATCGGGCGAGGCCCACATGTGGTCGAGGCGGCGCCCCTGGTCCTTCTGGCGCCAGTAGCTGCGGTAGGACCACCAAGAATAGTTGCGCTCGGGCGCAGGGATGAACTTGCGGCCAAGGTCGACCCACTCGTGCGCGGCTTGCAGGCGTGCCAGCGTCTCGACCTCGATCGGGGTGTGACTGACGACCTTGAGCAGCGCCTTGTGGTCGTAGACGTCGCATTCGAGCGGGGCGATGTTGAAGTCGCCGACGATCATGGTCGGACGGTCGATCTTTTCGCTCCAGCGGGTCATGCGCTCGAGGAAGTCGAGCTTCTGGCCGAACTTGGGATTGACCGCGCGGTCCGCGATATCGCCGCCGGCGGGAATATAGACGTTCTCGAGGATCATCCCCTTACCCGCGCCCTGCAACTCCACGCCGACGTGACGGGCCTCGCCGTTGTCCTGCCAGTCGTGGCGGCTGAACTCGACGAAGGGCACCTTCGAGACGGTGGCGACGCCATGATAGCCCTTCTGGCCGTGGATGGCGCGGTGGGTGTAGCCGAGGCGCTCGAACATCTCGTGCGGAAACAGGTGCTCGGCGACCTTGATTTCCTGCAGGCACAGGACGTCGGGGGCATGCTCGGTCAGGAAGCGTTCGACCTGGTCGATGCGCAGGCGGACGGAATTGATGTTCCAGGTGGCGATCTTCATGGCGCCCGCTTTAGGCATCGCCACGAGGAATTTCCAGTGGTGCGGGAGGATTGCCCTGCAGCCCGGATACAAGGACGCCGGAAACGACAAAACCCTCGAGCCGGGGGCAAGGGCTCGAGGGTCCTGTCAGCGTTCGTCACGCTTGATCAGGAAGCCGTTGGTGGAGGCTTGGGCAACAGGGGGGAAACCCGCCTCCCGTCTTCCTGACAAGACCTATGTAGGTGCTCGTGGCTGTCTGCCAAGTGAACGAAATTCAGGAAAGTGTCGCAGTTTGTCGCATGGTCGTGGCGAGTGGCGACAAGCTGCTCCGGGGCAGCGACCGGAGGGACAACGGCGCTGGCGGCACCCGCCGCCCTGCGCCACGCGGAAGCGCCCCCGGATCGCTCCGGAGGCGCTGCGTGATCTGACGGGAGCGGGCTTGGCCTCAGCGCCTCAGCGACGGCGCCGCGGTCGCGGATCGGTCCAGCGGAAGGCATTGTCGGCGACGGCGACGCCATAGCGCTGGTTGGTCAGCTGGATCGTCGTGCGCGTGTTCTGCGAATCGAGTGCGACCCAGTAGCTCAGCTCGAGCCCGCCGGGCGCAGAGGCCTTGCGCGTGAAGATCAAGGTGATGATCCCGTATTCGGGATGCCCCTTGTCGCGCACCTCGATCGAGATCACGTTGGGATTGCCGGTATCGATCACCCGACCGAACCTGGCGACGTCGCGGCCCGGATCGAGGAGCGCGCCGAGCGGGCTGTTCTTGATCGGCCAGCGCTGGACCTGATTGACCTCGTAGTCGATCATGGTGAGCGCCTTGCCGTCGCCGACGATCAGCATCGGCACGCCCTTCTCGTACTGGAAGCGGATGCGCCCCGGGCGCTTGAGGGTAAGCTCGCCCCCCACGCGCTGTCCGCTGCGATCGGTCTGGACGAAGTCGGCCTTCATCGTGTCGATCGCGCGCAGCGCCTTCACCGCCTGGTCGAGCTGGAGCGATGCGGACGGGGTGGCGGCCATGGCCGGGACAGGTGCCAGTCCGGCGACGAAGCCGGTGGCACAAATGCCAAGCGCGGCAGCTCCCATTGCGAAGGGAACGGCCGCGCTGGTGCACGAACTAAGGATCTTGGTCAGTATCTTCATTGCCGGGCCTCTTGCGTCCACGGCCTTGAACTGACCGTGAACCTTACTTGATCTTGGCTTCCTTGAACTCGACGTGCTTGCGCACGACGGGATCGTACTTGCGGAAGTTCATCTTCTCGGTCGTGTTCCGGGGATTCTTCTTCGTGACGTAGAAAAATCCGGTGTCAGCGGTCGAGACAAGACGGATCTTGACGGTTGCGGGCTTCGCCATGGCGGTTTCCTGTATCTCTCGTTTCAGCCGCCCTGGCAGGCCGGCATGGGAGTTGAAAAACATCGGGCGGCATCGAGACGCCGCCCTTCAAGGCTGCGGCCCATGCGCGATCGGCCGCTTCGAGTCAAGCGAAAGGGGGCCGATCAGGCCGACTTGAACGCAGGGATCGGCTTGAGAACGCCGAATTCCTCCTTCAGGGGCGCATGACCCAGCGGGGGGAAGTCGAGTTCGGGCGGCTCGATGTAGGTGTCGGGGAGCCGGTCGAGGAAATCGCGAATCAGCGTCAGGCGCCCCAGCTTCTGGTCGTTGAAGTCGACCAGCGTCCACGGGGCATGATCGCTGTGCGTCGCCGCGATCATCGCCTCGCGCGCATCGGTATAGGCCTGGTACTTGTCCCGGGCAGCCAGATCGACCGGGGAGAGCTTCCAGCGCTTGAGCGGTTCGTCCAGCCGTTCGCGCAGGCGCTCTTCCTGCATCTCCTGATCGCAGGTCAGCCAGTACTTGAACACCAGCATGCCATCATCGACGAGCGAACGTTCGAACACCGGGGCCTCGCGCAGGAAGCGCTCGACCTGGTCCTCGCTGGCATAGCCCATCACCTTCTCGACGCCGGCGCGGTTGTACCACGAGCGGTCGAACAGGACGACCTCGCCGCTGGCCGGCAGGTGCGGAACGAAGCGCTGGAAATACCACTGGCTCTGCTCGCGCTCGCTCGGAGCGGGCAGCGCGACGATGCGGCATTGGCGCGGATTGAGCCTGCCCGCCAGCGCCTTGATCGCCCCGCCCTTGCCGGCGGTGTCGCGTCCCTCGAACAGAACGACGATGCGCTGGCCGGTCACCCGTGCCCAGCGGGCCATGGCGACGAGTTCGGCCTCCATCGGCTCAAGAGCGGCTTCGTATGCCTTGCGCTTGAGCCGTTTCACCATGGAAGCCCCCTCTCCGTCAGCCCTGCGCCAGCAGCACCAGCGCCAGCGTACCCGCGACGATACGATACCAGGCGAAGGGCGAGAAGCCCGAACGGCTGACGAAGGCCATGAACGCCTTGATCACGACCAGCGCGACGATGAAGGAGACGACGAAGCCGATCGCGATCTCGCCCCAGCCGACCGGGCCCGATCCCGCCATCAGCGCATCGCGTGCGCCCCACAGTTCGAGCGTGGTCGCGCCCATCATCGTGGGAACGGCGAGGAAGAAGCTGAATTCGGCTGCGGTGCGACGCTCCACGCCCATCGCCAGCGCCCCCATGATCGTGGCGCCCGAACGGCTGACGCCGGGAACCATCGCAAGGCACTGCGCAAGCCCGACGCCCACGCACTGGCGCGCGGGCAGTTCGGCGACCCCGGTGAGCGGGCCGGGCTTGGCGATACGCTCGATCACCAGAATGGCGATGCCACCGATGATCAGGGCCCAGCCCACGACGTTGGGCGAACCGAGCAGGATGTCGATATAGTCCTTGAGCGCGAGCCCGAGGACAGCCGAGGGGATGAAGGCAAGCAGCACGTTGCGCACGAAGCGCAGCGAGACCGGCTCGAACTTGAGCAGGCCGGTACCGACCGCCCAGAAGGTGCGCCAGAACTGCACGATCACGGCGAGGATCGCACCGAGCTGGATGACGATGTTGAAGGTGGACCACTGCGCCGCGTCGTAACCGAACAGTCGCGTGGCGAGGATGAGGTGTCCCGTCGAAGAAACCGGGAGAAACTCGGTGAGGCCCTCGACGATGCCGAGGAGAATAGCTGTAAGTGTAAGATCCATCAGGGACGAAGGTCATGCAGCACGTGGCGGGCAAGTCAACCCGACACGCGCTGCACTGCAAAAAAATCCCTTCGAAACGGGTTCGAAACCGTTCCGCCTGCTGGTTTTTACCAGATCCGGACGCGGTCTTCCGGAGCCAGATAGAGGTCTTCGCCGGGCTTCACGTCGAAGGCCTTGTACCACTCGTCGAAGTTACGCACGATGCCGTTGATGCGGTAGTGCGGCGGCGAGTGCGGATCGGTGACGAGGTACTGGCGCGCCTGCTCCTCGCGCACCTTGCTGCGCCACACCTGCGCCCAGCCCATGAAGAAGCGCTGGTCTCCGGTGAAGCCGTCGATGACCGGCGCTTCCTTGCCATTCAATGACATCTTGTAGGCGCGGTAAGCGAGGCTGAGGCCACCAAGATCGCCGATGTTCTCGCCCATGGTCAGCTTGCCGTTGACGCAGGTCTGGCCATCGTCGAACGGGCACAGCGCATTGTACTGCTTCTCGAGCGCGTCCTGCAGCTTCTGGAAGTTGGCCTTGTCGCTGGCGGTCCACCAGTCGCGCATGTTGCCGGTACCGTCCGACTTCGAGCCCTGGTCATCGAAGCCGTGGCCCATCTCGTGGCCGATCACCGCGCCGATCGCACCGTAGTTCACGGCCGGGTCGGCGGTGAGGTTGAAGAACGGCGGCTGCAGGATCGCGGCCGGGAACACGATCTCGTTCATCGTCGAATTGTAGTAGGCGTTGACCGTCTCGGGGAGCATGCCCCACTCGCTGCGATCGACCGGCTCGCCGATGCGGTTCATCTGGAAATCGCTTCCCCACTTGCCCGCGGCCATCATGTTGCCGAGCGGATCGGTCGCCGAGAAGGTCAGACCCTCGTAGGTCTTGAACTCGTCGGGAGCACCGATCTTGGGCGTGAAGGCATCGAGCTTGGCCTTGGCTTCCTTGCGGGTCTCGGGCCCCATCCACGAGAGGTCCTGAAGGTTCGCCGCCATCGCCTTGCGCAAGTTGGCGACGAGCGCTTCCATCGCGGCCTTCTGTTCGGGCGGATAGTACTTTTCGGCGTAGATCTTGCCGACCAGTTCACCCGCCATGCCCTCGACCGCACTGACGCCGCGCTTCCAGCGAGCGCGCTGCTCGGGCTGGCCGGTCAGCGTGGTGCCGTAGAATGCGAAAGTCGCATCGTCGATGTCGCTGGGCAGCACCGAGGAGTGGCTGCGCAGGAACGCGGCGGCGAGCCAGGCCTGCCAGGTGGCGACGGGGACGTCGCTGACCATCTTGGCGACGGCGGGCATGCCCGGGCCGAACAGCGCAGGCACCTTGGCCGGCTCGATCTTGGCGGCCTGCAGCTCCTCAGCGCTCGGCGGCATCTCGCTCACCAGCACGTAATCCGCCTTGTCGGCACCCATCGTGCCGAGGAAGGTCGAGATAACGCCCGGCGCACCGAGCGCCTCGAACTCGGACATCGAGAGCTTGTTGTAGGTCAGGTCGCGGTTGCGGCCTGCCGCGCGGTCCCAGTCGGCCTGCGCCAACTGGGTCTCGAGCGAGAGCACCGCCTTGGCGGCTGCGGCAGGATCGGCATAACCAGCCTTGCCCAGCACGAACGTGAGATACTCGACGTACTTCTCGCGCAGCATGCGCGAGCGCTCGTCGGTCTTGAGGTAGTAGTTGCGATCGGGCAGTCCCAGCCCCGAGACATACGTGCGCAGCGCGTAGATCTCGCTCTGCTTGGGATCGCCGCTGACATAGGCACCGATCGGCGAAGCAAAGCCGGGCGTACCGAAGAGCGTCGCGAGATCGGTCGCGTTCTTCGCCGCGAAGATGCGGTTCAGGTAGGGCTGCGCAGGCGCCATTCCGGCAGCGTTGATCGCATCGGTATCCATGAATGCCGAGTAGGCAGCCGCGACGCGGGCCGCGTCACTGCCGGCGGCGGGCTTGCTGGCCAGCAGATCGTCCATGATCGTGTGCAGGCGCTGCTGCGACAGCTCGCTCAGCTCGATGAACGAGCCCCAGCGGGTGCGGTCGGCGGGAAGCTCGACAGTGGCATTCCACTTGCCGTTGACGAATTCGTCGAAATCATCGCCCGGCTTCACGGACTCGTCGATCCACTGCGTCTGCACGCCGAAATCGCCCCAGTCGGTCGAGACCGTCGCGGTCGCACCATCTGCATCGGCAGCCATGGCGGTCGAAGTGGAGAGGCTCATAACGATTGCGGACATGCTCGCAGCCGCGGCGAACGCGCGCGTTTTGAATTTGCTCATGAAACACCCTTTGCTCGGGCCGGAAACCCGGTTGCGTCGATTGAACGAAGTCAATCAATTCGCCGCAACATAATTGCAGCTTGCCGCAATGCCAGAGCTAAAATGTCGTTTGCAGATGCGAGTCTACGCTTCGTCGAAGTGCCGTAACCCGCGTGAGGCGCACTCAGACCTTGTCAGCCCTCGCTGCATCGAACTGCGCCGCGTCGAACTGGAGCGCCGCCAGGCGCGCATAGAGCCCGCCCGCCTGCGCGAGCGATTCGTGCGTGCCCTGTTCGACGATCTGGCCCCCGTCCATCACCACGATCCGGTCGGCCTTGCGCACGGTCGAGAGGCGGTGCGCGATGACCAGCGTGGTCCGATCCTGCATCAGATGCTCGAGCGCATCCTGCACGAGCCGCTCGCTTTCGGCGTCGAGCGCGCTGGTCGCCTCGTCGAGCAGCAGGATCGGCGAGTCGCGCAAGAGGGCGCGGGCAATCGCGATGCGCTGGCGCTGACCGCCCGACAGACGCGCCCCGTCCTCGCCGAGGAAAGTGTCGAGACCCTCGGGTAGCTGCGAAAGAAAGCCCTGGGCATTGGCCGCGCGTGCAGCCTCCCAGATCGCCTCGTCGCTGGCGTCCGGCTTGCCGTAACGCAAGTTCTCGCGGGCGCTGGCAGCGAACAGCACGCCTTCCTGCGGCACCAGCGCGATACGTGCGCGCACCTGGGCCGGATCGGTCGAGGTCAGCGGCACGCCGTCGATCTTGATCGCGCCGCCCTGCGGGTCGTAGAAACGCTCGGCGAGCTGGAACAGGGTCGACTTGCCCGCCCCCGAAGGGCCGACGATGGCGACAGTCTCGCCCGGCTCGACGGTAAGGTTGAAATCGACCAGCGCAGCCACGTCAGGGCGTGCCGGATAGCGGAAGGTGACCTTCTCGAACGCGATCTTGCCGCGTCCCGGCTCAGGCATGGCCTGAGCGCGCGCCGGGGCCGCGATCGCAGGACGCTCGGCCAGCAGTTCGGCAAGACGGCTGGCCGCGCCCGCTCCGCGCACGAGATCGCCGTAGACCTCGGTCAGCGAGCCGAAGGCCCCCGCAACGATGCCCGCGGTAACGACGAAAGCCGCGATGGTGCCGCCGGTGATTGTGCCCTCGGCAACGCCGATCGCACCGCGCCACATGATCGCGGTGATCGCACCGAAGATCAGGAACATGAGAACGCCCGTCATCACCGCGCGGATGTGGATGCGCTGGCGTCCGGTCTCGAAGGTGCTCTCGACCGCACCGGCGAAGCGCCCGGCCTCGCGTCCTTCCTGGTTGAAGGCCTGGACCACGCGCAGCGCGCCGAGGACCTCCGAGGTCATCGCGCCGATATCGGCGACGCGGTCCTGGCTCTTGCGGGCGACTGCACGCAAGCGCCTGCCGAACACCGTGATCGGCAGGATCACCAGCGGGATCGCTATGAGCAGGCCCGCCGTCAGCATCGGCGCGAGCGCGAAGAGATAGATCACCCCGCCGATCGCCATGATCACGTTGCGCAGCGCGACCGAGACGGTCGATCCGACGACCTGCTCGATCACCGCGGTGTCCGCGGTCATGCGCGAGGCGATTTCCTTGGGGCTGTTCTCCTCGAAGAACGAGGGCGCGAGGCTGAGCAGGTGCGATTGCACGCGAAGGCGAATGTCGGCGATGACCCGCTCGCCCAGCCAGGACACCGAGTAGTACCGGATGGCGGTCGCGACCGCGAGCACGACCACGACGCCAAGCAGCATCAGGAACCAGTTGCGGATCACGCCATGATCGGCGCCTTGCGCGAAACCCTGGTCGATGACCTGCCGGAAGCCGTAGGGGATGGCGAGCGTCGAGGTTGCCGTGGTGAGCAGCGCGAGGCCGGCGGTGACCATGCGCCCGGGGTAGTTGAACAGCTCGCGCCAGACCATCGCCAGCGGGCGAAGGCTGCGCTTGCTCTTGCCGGACGCGGCATCCTCGCCGGTCTGGGGAGCGTCGGGCGACGTCTCCTGCGAAGAGGGGCTCGTCTGATCGACGGTTTCGGGTGCGAGAGGTTCGGCCTGGCCGTTGCGGGCGTCCATTCGCGGGGCCTTACAACCTCATCCCGCTCAGGGGAAGTGCGCAGGAGGCTGCACATCACAGGTCTCGCCCATCCGCGCGCGGTAGCGCCCTCTGTTGCGACGATCAGGCAGGGCCGACCCTGGGAACAATTTCCCGGTCGTGATCGATCCTATATCGCTCACTATTCGGAAATGCCGCATTGCACCTGCACGCTTTAGCCACCAGATACGGGCAAACTCGCAGGCAACGAGCGGCCGAGCCGCGCTCTGGAGACACGTCTTGCTTTACAACGCTTACGAATTGCAGCGCACCATGCTCAGCGGCGCCGCGGCATGGGCCTCGGTTGGTGCGGAGATGCTGACTAATCCCGCCCTTCCCATGGGTTACTTCGGCCTGGGCCCGGTCATGGCATCCGCGCTCGACGTCTTCGCCCACGCCACCGCGCCGCGCGGCAAGCCCGATTTCGACATCGAGACCGTCGAGGTCGCGGGCAAGGATCATGCGATCACCGAATCGATCGTGCTGCACCGCCCCTTCGGCAACCTGCTGCGCTTCGAGCGCGACGATCTTCCCGCCGATGCGCCGCGTCTGCTGGTGGTCGCGCCGATGAGCGGACACTACGCCACACTGCTGCGCGGAACGGTCGCGCGCATGCTCGAATCGAGCGTCGTCTACCTGACCGACTGGGCCGATGCCAAGATGGTGCCGCAAAGCGCGGGCCGCTTCGATCTCGACGACTACATCGATTACCTGATCGACTTTCTCGATCACATCGGCCCAGGCGCGCACGTGCTCGCCGTGTGCCAGCCTTCGGTTCCGGCCTATGCCGCCGCCGCGGTGATGGGCAAGCACAAGCATCCGTGCCGCCCGGCGACGCTCACCATGATGGGCGGACCGATCGACACCCGCGAGGCGCCCACCAGCGTCAACGACGTGGCGATGAACCAGCCGCTCTCGTGGTTCGAACACAACGTGGTCGCGACGGTTCCGCTCACCTACCCTGGCGCTGGCCGCCGTGTGTACCCCGGCTTCCTGCAGCTCGCCGGCTTCATGGCGATGAACCTGGGCAACCACATGATGAGCCACTACGGCATGTTCAAGCATCTCGTCGAAGGCGATGGCGAGAGCGCGGCTGCCACCAAGGCCTTCTACGACGAGTACCGCGCGGTCTGCGACATGACCGCCGACTTCTACCTGCAGACGGTCGAGCACGTGTTCCAGAAGCACTCGCTGCCCAAGGGCGAATTCGTCCATCGCGGCGAGGTGATCGACCTTGGCGCGATCCGCGACACCGCCCTGCTCGCGGTCGAGGGCGAGAAGGACGACATCTCGGGCATCGGCCAGACCCGCGCCGCGCTGCACCTCGCGCCCAACCTGCCCGAGACCAAGAAGAAGTACTATCTCGCCGAGAGCGTGGGCCACTACGGCATCTTCAATGGCTCTAAGTGGCGCACCCGCATCGCTCCGGTGCTCGAGGACTGGATGCGCGAGCACGGGGCGAAACCGGCGAAGTCGGCGAAGAGCGCTGCGGCAAAGTCGGCCTGAACCCGATACCCGGCAAATCGAAGAGGGCGCCGCGTCACCTGACCCCGCGCCCTCTTCCGCTTCCAGCTTGCCTGCTGGCGGCAGGACGCGCCGAAACGGCGACCGGAGCGCGCCCGAGGCTCTGGTACTGGCCCCGGCGAAGTGATATGGTCACATCATGAAGAACCTTTGGGGTCGTCGCGAATTCATCACTGGTGCCATGGCGCTTGGCGCGGGCATGGCCCTGCCCGGGCGTGCTCTTGCGGCAAGCATCGGTGCAACCCCTGCTTCCACCACGCCTTACGAACGCCGCATCCTCGATGTTGCCGCGCAGCAGCTGCAGCGCGTCGGCGACGCTGTGTGGCGGCGCGATCTGGTCGGCATCGCCGATTTCGCCCAACCCTCGTGGAAGCCGCGACTGCATTTCGCCAACCTCGAGAACGGCTCGGTCCGCTCGTTCCTGCTCGCGCACGGACGCGGCTCGGACCCGGGCCATAGCGGCTGGCTGCAGAACTTCTCGAACCGCCCGGGTTCGCTCGCGACCTCGCGCGGCGCGTTCCTGACGGCCGAGTGGTATAAGGGAAAATACGGAACCTCGATCCGCCTGCTCGGCCTCGACGAGGACAACTCTATGGCGCTCGATCGCGCGATCGTCATGCACCCGGCCTGGTACGTCGACACTGCCATGATCGACAAGTGGGGCAAGCTGGGCCGCAGCGAGGGGTGCTTCGCAATGAGTGAAAGCAACTTCAACGAAGCCTTGTGGCACCTTTCGGGCGGACGACTGCTCTACGCGGATCGCATCGGCGAAGGCTGAGCGCGGCAAGCTCAACCTTTCACAAATATTTCTACAATATAATCAACCACCTGTTGGACAGGTGGCAACCTCGGTGATACGGGCGCGCAAATGACGCCTGACCTTCTGGATCTCAAGACCGACGCCCCCACCGATGCCCGCCAGATCCGGTCGCGAAAGGCGCTTCACGCAGCCCTCCTGTCCTTGCTGACCGAACGCCCCTTCGACCAGCTCACCGTGCGTGAGATCACCAAGCGCGCAGGGACCGGCTACGCTACTTTCTTCCGTCACTTCCAGACACGCGAAGCGCTTCTGGCCGACATCGCGATCGGACAGATTTCCGAGCTGCTGGACTTGATCCTGCCCACGCTGCGCCACGAGAGCGGCGAGCAGGCCATCCATCGCCTGTGCACTTTCGTCGAGGAAAACGAGAGCCTGTGGCGTGCCCTGTTGACCGGCGGCGCAGCCGACATCGTGCGTGCGCAAGTGCTGCGTCAGGCCCGCACCTGCAGCGACCGCGTGTCCGCCACCGCGCCGGGCATTCCCGCAGAGCTGGCCCTGACCCACGCCGTCAGCGCGACGATCGAGGTTCTGGCCTGGTGGCTACGTGCGACCCGCAGCAGCAACGCCGGGCAGGTGCCCGATGCAAGCACCGTGCAAGCACCGGATCAGCGGCACGATGCCATGCAGGTTGCCTCGATCCTGCAGCGCATGGTAGTCGCTCCGGTTATCGGCGACAGCGCGCCCCCGGCGGCCTGATCAGGGGAACCTGCGCCCTGTCCCGGACTTACGGGACGGACATGAACACCAGCGACATTTCCCAGACGACACCTGCCAGCGCCATGATGTCATCGGCCGACTGGCCCACTTTCGGCTGGGCAGACGACGTGCGCCCTGCACTAGCCGCGGCGATGGAGAGCGGCAGGAGCGCAGCACTCGCAACGCTCTACAAGGTCGAAGGCAGTGCGCCGCGCGGTCCCGCTGCGCAGATGCTCTTCACCCTCGACGACAATGGCGAGATCTGCGCCACCGGATATTTCTCGGGCGATTGCATCGAAGGCGACGTCGCTGGCCATGCCGCGCAGGTACTCGCCGAAGGCCTGCCGCGCCGACTGCACTACGGCGCGGGCAGTCCCTGGATCGATATTCGCCTGCGCTGCGGCGGCGCGCTTCACGTCCTCGTCGAACGCATCGCGCCCGACTGCCCGGTCGCAAGCGACCTGCTGCGTCATGCCCGCGAGCGACGCCCGTGCACGTGGATCAGCGACGGCGAGCAGCGCCGCGTCGAGACCGGCGGTGGCGAACTGCTCTCCCTGAGCGAAGAACCCTTCACGATTGCCCGGCGCTGCGATCCGCCACGGCGCGTCATCGTCTCGGGCGGAGACCCCGGCGCCCTTGCGGTTGCGCACCTTTGCGCCCTCGCGCGCTTCGCGACGGTGCTGGTCCAGCCCGACGGTCCGCAACAGCCGCCCCCCTTCGCGCTCGACAGCTACTTGCGCGAAAGTCCCTCCACGGCAGTCGAGTCGCTCGGGGTCGATCGCTGGAGCGCCTATATCGGCGCGACTCACGAAGACCACCACGATCTGGGCGGATGCCTTGCCGCCTTGCGCGGCGGTGCTGGCTATGTCGGGATGATCGGGGCACGCTCACGCGCGCCAGCACGCCTCGCCGCGCTCGAAGCCGCAGGAGCAAGCGCCGAAGAACTTGCCAGACTGCGCCTTTCCCCCGGCATGACCGGCCTTGGCAAATCCCCGTGGGAAGTCGCCACCGGTATCGTTGCCGAGATCATGCAGGCGCTCAACCCGGCGCGCGAGCGGTCATGAGCGCAGTCGCGGCGGTTCTCGCCGCAGGCTCGGCCAGCCGTTTCGGCGCAAACAAGCTTGGCGCGCTGCTCGATGGCAGGCCCTTGTTGTTCCACGCCATCGAGGCGGCGCGTGCTGCGCCCGTCTCGCAAGTGATCGTGGTTGCACGCGAAGGCATCGACACCGGCCAATGGAATGGCGTCCCGCCTGTCTCGGTTCTGACAATCGAGAGCAGCGCGCTCTCGCAATCGCTCAAGGTCGCAGCAAGCCGGGCAAGGTCGCTGGGAGCCAGCGGCCTTTACGTGTTCCTTGGCGACATGCCGCGCATCCCGCATGAGCTGGCGCACAAGCTGGCACACGAGATCGGCGACAACTGGGCTGCAGCCCCGCGCCACCACGGCCGGCCCGGCCATCCGGTCCTGTTCAGCGCCGCCGCGCTGCCGAGGATCGAGGGGCTGTCAGGCGATGCCGGTGCGGGAAAGTTGCTGCGCGAACGTTCCGATGTCGCCTGGCTGGACTGGCCCGATCCGGGGGTCACGCTCGACGTCGATCGACCCGCAGACCTCGAACGGCTGCGCGACACGCGAGGCTGAGAGCGCCCCCCGCACCCAGATCACGGCATGTTGTATCCCGGCGGCTCAGGCGTGGCCGGTCGTCGTGGCGAGCAACGCGGGGTCGATGCCCTCTGCCTGCCAGGCGGCCAGCCAGCGCTGCGAGGCGGGCATGTCGAAGATGACCTCGGCATCGCCTCGTGCGGCATACCAGCCGTGCTCGCGCATCTCGGCTTCGAGCTGCCCCTCGCCCCAGCCTGCATAGCCCAGTGCCATCAGCCAGCGCCGGGGACCGCGCCCCGCCGCAATCGCACGCAGGATATCCATCGAGGCCGAAACCGCGCAGAGCGGCCCATCCTCGCCATGGACCTCGATTGTGTCGCTTCCGCCCCAGTCGAGCGAATGAAGGATGAAACCGCGACCCGGTTCGACCGGACCACCGCGCAGGACCTCACGGTCGGCGCTGCCTTGCGGATCGATTCCCAGTTCGCCCAGCACCTCGTGGAACGTCACTCCGGCGCGTTCCTCTCCGATATTGAGCCCCATCGCGCCGTTTTCGTCATGCACGCACAGCACGTTCACGCTTCGCTCGAACCGCGCATCAAACATGCCCGGCATCGCCAGGAGCATACGCCCTGCAAGATAGTGTCCTTCGTTCACCGCCCCAGTCTACCGCCTTCGCCGCAATCGACAAGATCGACGAAGGTCCCGGAGCCTGCAAACGCCACGCTTGAGCCACCCGCACCGCCCCGCGCGTTCGACTGCGCGATACGCAACATCCCATGGTTTCATTGCCACAGGCGAGCCGCTAAGCAGCGCGCGACGAAAGGAAATCCAGATGCCCCGAACCGCCGCCAGCCGGCCCCGCCCCGCACGCAGTGCCTGGTTCGTGCGCCGTAGCGCCACGATCGCGGCGGCGACCGCTCTCACCGGCATCGCCGCCCCCACGCTCGCGCAGGACGGCAACGACGAGACCCGCGCCGAGGCCATCGTCGTCACCGGCCAGGGCCTCGCCCCCGCTCCCGCGACGCCCGCCTACGACGTTACCGTGATCGAACGCGATCAGGTGCTTGCGAGCCCATCGGGCAGGATCGAGGACGTGCTGTCGTCGGTTGCCGGATTCCAGCAGTTCCGCCGCTCGGACAGCCGCTCCTCGAACCCGTCCGCGCAAGGGGTCACGCTGCGATCGCTGGGCGGCAACGCCTCGAGTCGCGCGCTGGTGCTGCTCGACGGGGTACCGGTGACCAATCCCTTCTTCGGCTACGTCCCGTTCAACGCGCTCTCGCCCGATCGCATCGGTACGATCTCGGTGACGCGTGGCGGTGGCATGGGCGCATTCGGCACCGGAGCGGTTTCGGGCACGATTGCCATGACCAGCGCAGGGCCTGACGAGATCGGCCCGCTGCGCGGCTCGGCACTCGTCAACGACCGTGGCGAGACGCAGCTCTCGGCAACCGTCGCGCCGCGCCTTGGCGAGGGATTCGTCGTCGCGGGCGTGCAATGGGACAAGGGCCAGGGCTTCTGGACGACCCCGCGCGACCAGCGTGTCGATGCCAGCGCGCGCGCCGCCTACGAAAGCTGGTCGGGCTCGCTGCGCGCGGTAGCCCCGCTGACCGACACCGTCGAGATTCAGGCATCGGCCCTCGCCTACGACGATGCACGTACGCTGCGCTTCGAGGGTGCCGATTCGAGCGCGTCGGGCCAGCAGGCGAGCCTGCGCCTCGTCGGGCGGGGCGAATGGCAGTTCGAGGCGCTCGCCTATGCGCAGGCGCAGGACTTCTCGAACGTCGTGATCAGCTCGACCCGTTTCGTGCGCGCGCTCGACCAGATGAAGACCCCGACTTTCGCGACCGGCGGCAAGCTCGAACTGCGCCCGCCGCTCGGCGATGCCCACGTGCTGCGCTTCGGCGCGGACTTGCGCAACGTCGAAGGGCATCTCGTCGAGGCGCCCTACAGCACCTTTTCCGGCCTGCAGACCGCGTTCCGTCGCGCCGGGGGCAAGCAGTCCGACCTCGGGCTCTACCTCGAAGACGACTGGACGCTGGGGCAGCTGGTGGTGACCGGCAGCGCACGCCTCGACCGCTGGACGATCCGCGATGGCTTCTACCGCGAGCTCGATGCCAGCGGCGCACTCTCGCAGGACACCCGCCATGCCGACCGCGACGGGTGGGATACGAACTTCCGCGGCGGCGTGCTGTGGCGCGCGAACGAGGCGATCTCGCTACGCGCCTCGGCCTATACCGGCCTGCGCCTGCCTACGCTCAACGAGCTCTACCGCCCCTTCGTGGTCTTCCCGGTGACGACCAACGCCAATGCCGCACTGAAGCCAGAGCGGCTACGCGGTTACGAAGCGGGGCTCGACCTCTACCCGGCCAAGGGTATCCACTTGTCCTTCACTGCCTTCGACAACCGGCTCAAGGCTGCCATCGCCAACGTCACGCTCGATGCCACCACGCGCGAGCGCAAGAACGTCGATGCGATCCATGCGCGCGGGATCGAGGCGGGTGCCGGAGTGGCGCTCGGCCAGATCCGCCTCGACGGTTCGCTCGCCTGGACCGACTCCAAGGTTGAAGCCGATGGTGTCCAGGCCGCGCTCGACGGCATGCGCCCCTCGCAGGTGCCCAAGCTGGCGGCCAGCGCCACGCTGGCCTGGCTGCCCGCGCGCGGCTGGCGCCTTGCCGCGACCCTGCGCCACATCGGCAAGCAGTTCGAGGACGATCTGGAGAGCGAGGCCCTTCCCGCCGCAACAACGCTGGGCGCCTATGCCAAGATCCCGGTCAACCCGCTGGTCTCGGTGGTGCTGCGCGGCGAGAACCTGACCGACGAGCGCATCGTCACGCGCGACCAGTCGGGCTCGATAGACCTCGGCGTGCCGCGCACGATCTGGGCCGGGATCTCGGTGGGGATCTGAGCAAGACCGCTCTGGCCAGCACGCAGGCGAGCGCCTAAGGAACAGCCATGTCCCGCCTCACCGTCAACGACCATCCGGTCGCCTTCGACATGGACCCGCAAACGCCGCTTCTGTGGGCGCTGCGCGACGCCGCGAACCTGACCGGCACGAAGTACGGCTGCGGCAACGGCGATTGCGGTGCCTGCATGGTGATCGTCGACGGCGCCGCGCTGCGCTCGTGCCTGATCACGCTGGCCGAGGCGGAGGGGCGCATCGTCACCACCATCGAAGGCTTGTCGAGCGATCGCTCGCACCCGGTGCAGCAGGCGATGGTGGCCGAGCAGGCGATCCAGTGCGGCTTCTGCACGCCCGGGATCGTCATCGCCGCTGCCGCCCTGCTCCAGCGCAATTCCGCGCCGAGCGAAGCCGAAATCCACGAGGCAATTCCCAATCTGTGCCGCTGCGGGGTCTATCCCCGGCTCGTGCGCGCTCTCGAACGCGCGGCGCGCGTGGCGCGGCGCGAGGAAACGCTGAGCGCAGCCCCCGCTCCGGGCATCGCGCCTGCCGATGCAGCAAGCGCGGTGCCCGCGCTCGCCCCGGTGGGCGCCAGCGCGCCCGTTCCTGCAAAATCGACTTCCGGGCCCGCGCCGCTTCAGGCGCCGCCCCCATCCGACAAGACCTGAGGAGACCACCATGAAGGCCACGATCTGGCACAACCCCAAGTGCGGCACTTCGCGCAAGACCCTCGCCATCCTCGAGGAGACCGACGGCGTCGAGGTCACCGTCGTCGAGTACCTCAAGACCCCGCCTAGCGCCGAGAAGCTGGCGCAACTCTACAAGGATGCCGGCATCACACCGCAGGCAGGTCTGCGCATCCGCGGCACCGATGCGACCGAGCGCGGATTGCCCGATGCCGACGACGCGACGGTGCTCGCGGCTATGGCCGAGGACCCGATCCTGATCGAGCGCCCGCTGGTCGAGACCGACAAGGGCGTGCGCCTGTGCCGCCCGCAGGAAACCGTCCACGAGATCCTGTGATCGCCGCAGGTTATGCGCGTTCGGCTCGTCCCGGCTGCCTTGCAATGGCCGCCTGAATCTGCCACCGCATGGCACTTGGATGACACAGTAACACCGCGAGGGTTCGCGCCAGCATGAGCAGTACCGAGATTGCCCGAGAGGCTCTTCCGCAGAAATTGAAGCGGAAAATCAAGCAGTCCCTCGGCCCCTGGGGTGTCTTCATCGAAGGGTTCATTCGCCACCCGGTAATGGTCGGCTCGATCGTTCCTTCCTCCCGCTTCACCATCCGCCGGATGCTCGCTCCGGTAGACTGGGACAACTGCAAGCTCTTCGTCGAGTATGGCCCCGGGATCGGCACCTTCTGCCGCCCGGTGCTCGACCGGCTGGGCCGTGACGGCACGCTGATCGTGATCGACACCAACCCGGACTTCATCGAGTACCTGCGCCGCACGATCACCGACAGTCGCTTCATCGCGGTGCTCGGCTCGGCGGCCGACGTCGAGGACATCGTGCGCCAGCATGGGCATGAGAAGGCCGACTACGTGCTTTCGGGCCTGCCCTTCTCGACCCTGCCCGACGGTGTCGGCCCGGCAATCGCGGCGGCCACGCACCGCGTGATCCGCAAGGGCGGCGCGTTTCTGGTCTACCAGTTCACGCCGCGCGCCCGCGACTTCATGGCACGCCACTTCCGCCGCATCGACAGCGGTTACGAGATGGTCAACGTGCCGCCGTGCTGTCTGTTCTGGGGCTGGAAGGACGAGGACGAGGGCTGAACGCCCGCGCCTTCGGGACCGCCAACGAAAAGGAGCGCCGGACCATTGTCCGGCGCTCCTTTTCGTTAATGCAAGGCCGTCCTTCGGGATCACTACTCGAAGGTTTTCGCCTCGCTTCCCGGCATGCCTCCCGAGAGCTGCTCGTGCGCCTCGACAAGCAGCGCGGTCATGATCACGCTCGCCACCGCCCCGATCAGTCCCGAGACGATCCCGCCAGCCAGCGTGGTCGCATCGCCCGGCCCCGCGAGCAGGGCAACCGGGGTCACGACGAAGAGCGAAAGCACGAAGCTGAGCGCGAGATAGCCTGCGAAGAGCAGCAGGAAGAAACCGAGCAGGCGCAGGGCATTGCCTCTGGTCAGTTGCCACGAGCGCAGCAAGGCATGGAGCGGATTGGCGATGCCGTCGCGCACGATCGTCGCGGTCAGCAGCGAGAGGCGGATCGAGGTATAGAAGAGGCCCACCATCACGAAGAGGACCATCACCCCGCTCATCACACCGGCTAGGCCGGTCAGGCCGCCCAGCGCCCCGACGAAGAGGCCCGCGACGAGCATGATCAGGACGAAGGCAGCAAAATAGATCAGCGAAGCCGCGATCAGCGTCGGCAGCGAACGGAAGGCGGTACGGATCGCCTCGCCCACGGTCGGACGCCCCTGCCCACTGAGCAGCGCCATCACCGCAAGATAGCCCAGCCCCTGCACCAGCGCACTGCCAAGGCTCAGCGCGAGGATCGAGCCCATGTGCTCGGCCATGACCTGCTTGAGCACCGCCTCGTTCTCGAGGTTCGCCATCATGACGGCCTGCACGTCGGCCAGAAACACGCCCGAAAGCAGGGTCGGCAGGAAGAAGAAGACCCCGGCCAGCGCGATCAGCACGTCGCGGTTGGCCATGACCTTGGCAATCCCCCCGGTCCAGGCCCGGTTACTGTCAAAACGCATCTCAGTCTCCAAACGTCGCGTCACGAACGCGCAGCACCGCCTTAAACACAGGTTCGGCGCGAATGCACTTGATAAGCGCATGGAATGACGCCACGCAACGCGGCATGACCAGCGAACCTTGTGAGACGGGCGGTTTCACTCTGCCCGGAGACATCGAACTGCGCATATCCCGCGAGCGGGTACCCTATCGCGAGGCCCTCGCGGAAATGAACGAGCGCAACGCTGCCATCGCCGCAGGCGAGGCGCGCGAGCTGATCTGGCTGCTCGAACATCCCCCCGTCTACACCGCGGGCACCAGCGCCGACGTTGCCGAACTGCTCGACCCGCGCTTCGAGGTGGTCGATGCCGGGCGCGGCGGGCGCTATACCTATCACGGGCCCGGCCAGCGCGTGGCCTATGTCCTGCTCGACCTCAAGCGCCGCGCGCGCGACGTGCGCGGCTTCGTCCATGCGCTCGAGGGCTGGGTGATCGACACGCTGACCGACTTCGGCGTCGAGGCCTTCCGCAGTGACGGACGGATCGGCATCTGGACCAGCGACATCGACGGGCGCGAGGCCAAGATCGGGGCGATCGGCGTGCGCATCCGCAAGTGGGTGACGATGCACGGCTTCGCGGTGAACATCCATCCCGACCTCGCGCACTTCACCGGCATCGTGCCTTGCGGGATCGACGAATTCGGCGTCACCAGCCTTGATCGTCTGGGCAAGGACTGCGACTTCGCCGATTGGGACCGCGCGCTTCTAGAACGCGCACAGAAGTTTCTCGCCGCCCTCGAAAGCCCCTGCCCTCCGGAGAGCGCATGATGACCGATTTCCGCCAGCCCTGCGACCGCAAGACGGCGATCCTGCCACCCCTCGCCCTCCTGCTTGCAGGCGGCCTCGCGCTCGCGGGCTGCAACAAGGAGAAGGCGCCCGAGGGCCAGCCTGCCGCAGGCGTCGAACTGCTGCCGCGGTCGGTCAACGACGACATGCCCGGCTACGATACCGTGCGCTCGCAGGCCCCCTACGAGGACCCCGAGGCGGCCGAAGCGCTGCAACGGCGCAGCGCGGCCAATGCCCCCGTCGCTTCTCCTGCACCCGAAACGCCGGAGGGCGGCGAGGAAGATGAGGCCGGCACGCCGTCCCCTTCGCCCAGCACTGCACCGTCGGCGAGCGCGGCGCCCTCGCCCCCGGCCAGCCCCGGCCCGCAGCCGCAATAAGACCGCGCCTGCCCCGGTCAGGCCGGGAGCAGCATCGGCGGGCGGCGGCCATCCTCGCCCGAGGGCGAAACTGCCTCGAACATCGCGATGGTCCGGCGCGCCTGGACGAGATCCGAACGCGTCACGAGATGGCCGTGCAGCGGCAGCGAGCCGTGGTTCGGGTTCGTCTCGAAGGCCGCGACGATGTCGCGCGCACGTGCCAGTTCCTCGGCGCTGGGAGTAAAGGCGGCATTGATCGCCTCGATCTGTCCGGGATGGTTGGCAAACATGCCCACGAACCCGTCCGAGCGGGCCCGACGCGCCGCCTTGCGCAAGCCCCGCGTGTTCTCGATGTCGTTGAAGGCCGCGTCGATCGCCATGACTTCGGCGGCATGGGCGGCGAGCACGGCTTGCGCGCGCACGAAGCTGGCGACGTCGGACGGCCCTTGCGCCTCGCGGTGAGTCCCCGCCCCCCCGAGGAGGGTCCCGAAGGCAGGCTTGCCCCAGGAAAGCCCGTGCAGGCGCTGGTGCGTCGATTCGCAGTAGGCCGCGATGCCGAGCGCGCCGCGCGGGGTCTCCCCCGCGACCGGCACGATCAGCGTGGCGTGGGCGGCCACGCCACTGACCTGTTCGAGTTCGTAGAGTTCGCTGGCAAGCTGGCGCACCGTCTCCGGCCCCGCCGACTTGGGCAGGACGATGCCGTCGGGCGCGCTGGGCATGATCGCGACGAGATCGTCGCGCGCCAGTCCCGAATCGAGCGCGTTGATGCGCACCCAGCGCCCCATCCGGCGCTGCTCGAGCAGATTGCGGCGATGCGCGGTCAGCCACTGCGCGGCGAGTTCGCGCGCGCGCGGCTTCTCGGCAAGTGGTACCGCATCCTCGAGGTCGACCACGACGACATCGGCACCGGTACCGATCGCCTGCCCGAGCTGCTCTTCGCTATTGCCCGCAACGTTGAGCCAGGATCTCCACTTCATGACGCCACGTCCGCCTCTTCGCATCCGGCGGCATACCCCGTGCATGCCGCGCGCAACGGCGCGAGCCTAGGGCCTCAAGCGTTAAGAAATCCTGCCCGGCACGATCAGTCGGCGACGAGACTCTTCTCATAGATCACGTATTCGCGATTGACCTTGCTCTCGATCGTGTCGGCAATTGCGACCATGCCCTGGTTGTCCTCGAGCACCCAGCCGATCTCGGCGCGCCGGGTGTCGAACTTGGCGACCGCCGAGCGGCGGATGAACTCGATCATCATGAAGGCAAGCTGGCTGGCGAGGCGCGAGGACTGCAGCTTCTTGCGCACTCCCATCAGCGGCACACGCATGTCGGCAGGCTTGGGCTTGCGCAGCCACCACAGCAACTTCGCAAGTCCCAGCAGCGAGGGCTTGCCGCGCGCGCCGTTCACACGCTTCTGGATGCCGTTGAGATCGGGCAGCGTCATCATGAAGGCGACCGGCTCGCCATCGTATTCGGCGATGCGGATCAGTTCGGGATGAACCAGCGGCTTCAGCGCCTTGCCGGTATGCGCGATCTCTTCCTCGGTGAAGGGCACGAAGCCCCAGTTGTCTGACCAGGCGTCGTTGAGGATCTCGCAGATGATCCCGGCATCGCGGTCGAAGTGCTTGAGGTCGGCCTCGCGAATGCGAATCCGCTCGTTCTTCTCGCCACCCGCGACGATGCGCTGGACGAGCTTCGGGAAACCGCCGGTCACATCGAGATCGTAGGTATAGAGCGACTTGATCGCTGCGTAGCCCGCACCCTCGATCCAGCCCTGGTAGGCGGCATTGTGGTGCCCCATCATGACCATCGGCGAGTGATCGTGACCGCGTACCAGCAGGCCGGGCTCCTCCCAGACCGAGAGGTTCATCGGCGCGAGCACGCGGGTCATGCCCTCGGCCCGCAACCAGTCCTCTGCCTTCGCGATGAGTGCGTTGGCGGCCTCCTCGTCCTCGGCCTCGATCGCGCCCCAGTTACCGGTGCCCGGGCCCATGCCCTGCTCGACCGGCTGTTTCAGCGCCAGTTCATCGATGTGCGCCGATATGCGCCCGACGACGCGTCCATCGCGGCGCGCCAGGAAAAGCTGGCAGCGGGCATGGTCGAAGAAGGGATTCTTGTCGGGCGAGAACTTGGCGATCTCTTCCGAGCGCAGATTGGGCACCCAGTTTTGATCTGTCGCATTGAGCCGGTAGGCACAGTCGACGAAGGCGGCACGATCGGCCTTGCCGGAAACCGGAGTGATGACTAGTTCGGCCTTCGCCACGATCCTGCCTTTGTTCGGTTGTAGGGATGCAAACGGATGCGGCGGAGTGCGGCCTGAGCCGGGCACTTGTCAAGCGAGCTGATCGTACCGCCTGTGCATGCCGCAGGCTGGAGCGATCGCAAGGCGCCTCCGGGTACGCCCCTATTGGAATTGCATGAGTTGGAAGTCGAGTAGATGATTGCTCAGGACCTTATGGACATGCCGCAGGCGGCACAGGAAACGGACCGCGCGAATGCGCGAGGCGTCGACGCGCAGCCCCGCTCGGCGCCCGAGGGCACCCTCGCTGGCGTGGCCCGCTCCTCGTGGCACGCCCAGATTCCCGAGGACAAGGCCATGCTGCGCGCGGCCGCGACGCTGACGCGCGACATCGCTAGGGCCCGCCCCGAGATCTACTGGCCCGACATGCTCGGCTCGGCGGCAGTGGGTTACGGCGCGCTGGCGATGGCGATCCTTGCCGACTCCACGCTGGCCATGGTCGCATGGGGTGTGCTCTCGGCGCTCGCGCTCTATCGTGCGCTGCTGTTCATCCACGAGCTCAGCCACATGCACCGCGATGCCCTGCCCGGCTTCCGCTTTGCCTGGAACCTGCTCGTCGGCGTGCCGATGCTGATCCCCTCGTTCATGTACGAGGGCGTTCACGCGCAGCACCATTCGCGCAAGCGCTACGGCACGATCACCGATCCCGAGTACCTGCCGCTCGCGCTGATGCGCCCGTGGAGCCTGCCGGTCTTCGCGCTCACCGCGATCCTGCTGCCGCCCGCGCTGCTGGTGCGCTCGGCCGTGCTGGTACCGCTCGGCGTGATCGTCCCGCCGCTGCGCAAACTGGTCTGGGAACGCGCTTCGGCGCTGGCGATCAACCCGCAGTACCGCCGCGACAAGCCGCGCGACGAGTTCGCACGCATGGTCTTCTGGCAGGAACTGGGCAGCTCGGTCTGGGCGATCGCCCTCGTCGCGGCCAGCTTCGCCTACGGCTGGCGCCCGCTGGTGATCGCGCTCTGCGTGGTTTCGCTGACCGCCTTCCTCAATCAGGTCCGCACGCTCGTCGCGCACTTGTGGGAGAACGAGGGCGAGGAAATGACGCTGACCGCGCAGTATCTCGATTCGGTCAACGTGCCCCCGCCCGGCTTCATCTCGCCGCTCTGGGCCCCGGTCGGCCTGCGCTTCCACGCGCTGCACCACCTGCTGCCCTCGCTGCCCTACCACTCGCTGGCAGAGGCGCATCGCCGTCTCGTCAAGGAACTGGGCCTCACCTCGACTTACGAGAAGGCCAGCTATCCCGGCCTGATGCCGCTGCTGGGCAGGCTGGTACGCTCGACAATGAAGGTCGGCTGAGACCAGCCTGTCAGTGCCCAAACGAAAAGGGCCGGGAAGCATGGTCGCTTCCCGGCCCTTTTCGTTTGTCTGGGTAATCGCGCCGCGTTTACTCCTCGGTGCGGATCAGCACCGTCTCGCCAATCAGCAGGAACAGCACGAAAGGCGCCCAGGCAGCAACCATCGGCGGATAGCCACCGAAGTTGCCCATCGCCAGCGCGGCATTGTCGAGGACGAAGTAGGCAAACCCCAGTCCCATACCAAGAATCGAACGGATCAGAAGCTGGCCGGAACGCGCGAGGCCGAAAGCTGCGACAGCGCCCAGGAGCGGCATCAACAGCGACGCCAGCGGACCCGATATCTTATGCCACCACGCCGCTTCCAGCTCGCTCGTACGGCGACCGGCGGTGCGCATGGCATCGATCGAATCGGCCAGCGAGAAGATATTCTCGGCGCTGGCGTCCACCTTGGCGAGAAGGATCTTCTGGGGCGTGACGCCCTTCCCGACGGTCATGCTTGCAGGGCGGCTGACCTGCGTGGCCTCGACGTCGAAGGAAACCGGCCTCTCGAGTTTCCAGCCCGGATTGGCGTAAGTCGCGCGATCTGCGCGCACTTCCTGGATGATGCGCCCCTGCTCGTCACGGCGGTCGAAGGTCACCCCGGTCATGACCATATTCATGCCGCTACCGGTCAGGGTGCGCGCGCTCATCAGATCGCGCCCGTCGGCAAGGTAGAGATTGCTGCGCACGCCCGAACTCTCGGGGATCGGGCCATAATCGACCGCAGACCATGCGCTGAGCATCGCGGTCGAGCGGGTTACCACGGTCTCGTTGAACAAGAAGGCTGCCCCGGAGATCACCGCCGCAGTCAGCAGCAGCGGCGCCAGCACCTGGTGCGCCGAGAGCCCGGCCGCCTTCATCGAGATGACTTCGCTGTTCTGGTTGAGCGTCGCGAGGGTGACGATCGTCGCGAGCAGCACCGAATAGGGCAGGAAGCGCGCGACGAGCTGGGGAATGCGCAGCGAGACATAGTACATCAGCTGCGCCTCGCCATTGGCGGAATAGCTCAGGATGTCGCCCGATTCGCCGAGCAGATCGAGCACCTGCAGCACCAGCACGAGCATCACCAGCATCGCCGCGATGCGCGTGACGAACAGGCGCGCGAGGTACCAGGTCAGCGTCTTCGAAGGGAAGAATTCCATTTGCATCTCAATCCCGGTCCGCGGGCTCGGGCAGGATCGGTGCATGGCGCCGGCGGCGGCGCAGCAGCGACTTGAACCGCTTGGTCACGACCGCGAAACCCTTCTCGAGCCAGCCGATGGCCTGTCCGCCAGGCACGTAGGCAACCGTGTAGTACATCCACAATATCAGCGCGGCGAGGACCGCAAAGGGCCCCCACAGTCCCAGGATCGGGTCGATCCGGCCAAGCGCGGCGACGTCGCTCGCGTACTGGTTGACCTTGTGATAGGCGACGATGATCACGATCGAGACGAACAGACCAAGCGAGGAAGTCGAGCGCTTGGGCGGGATTGCCAGCGCCACCGCGAGCAGCGGCAAGAGAAGCATCATCACCACCTCGACGAGGCGATAGTTGAAGTTCGCCTGGCTCGAGGCCCGCTCCTCGCGCGGCGCATCCTCGCTCCATCCCAGCTTCATCAGCTCGGGCAGGAAGTACTCGCGTTCCTGTCCGCCGCGCTGGCGGAACTTCTCGATCTGCGGAAGGTCGATCGGCAGGTCGTGCCGGGTAAAGGTCAGTACGCGCGGGGTCGCCCCGGGGCTGTCCTGGATGATCTGGCCATTGCGCAGGCGCAGGATGATCGTGTTGGGCGCGTTGTCGAGAGCGAGGAAGCGCCCCTCCTGCGCGGAGATCGAAAGCACCTGCCCCTTGTCGTCGGCGACACGAGCGAAGATCCCCATGAGGCGTCGCCCCTCGTCCTGGCTTTCCTCGATGCGCAGCGCGATGCGGTCCTCGAGCGTGGTGAACTCGCCGACCTTGATCGAGGCGCCGAGCGCGCCCGACTTGAGCTCGTAGTTGAGCTGCTCGTAGCTGTAACGTGACAGCGGCTGGAGATAACCGACGACCGCGAAGTTGATCGCGACCATGACCAGCGTGATCATGTAGGGCACGCGCAGCATGCGGGTATAGCTCAGCCCGACCGCGCGCATGACGTCGAGTTCGCTGCTCGTCGCCAGCTTGCGGAAAGCGAGCAGAATGCCGAGCATCAGCCCCAATGGGACCGCAAGGCTGGCATATTCGGGAAGCATGTTGACGAGCAGCTTGAAGACGACGCCGATCGGACCGCCCTCGGTCGCGACGAAATCGAACAGGCGCAGCATCTTGTCCAGCACGAGCAGCGAGGCCGCGAGCAGGAATATTCCGATCATCGGCATCAGCACGAGGCGGAAGATATAGCGGTCAATGGCGCTGAAGAATTTCACGTAGCCGTCGTCACAGTACCGTTCTCCCCCGCGCCTTAACGGTTAGGCGGCTGGGGTCAAAGCGAATTGTCGCCCCTTGCAGCCCTGCGCGCCCGACAAGCCGGAACGCGCGACATCTTGGCAACGCCGCGGCGCCCGGACGGTTGCGGATCACGACGATACTAGCGAATGGCGAGAGTGCAAAATCGGCAGGCCACGCAGGGTATTCAACTCTTGCGAGCAACGTGCAGGCCCAGGAACGGGCACACAGATGCCATGAACGTGCATCGGAACCCGTTCTCTTGCGAGGCAGAAATTACGTAATAACCCGCATGCGAGTGCCATCACGTGCACTCGTCTTGCGGAACTGACGACGCTGCGCCGCCGTCATTGCCATTCCCGGTAATTCGCGAGCGCTCAGGCTTTCTCGAGCGTGCACTGAAGCGGATGCTGGTTCTGCCGGGCGAACTCCATCACCTGGTTCACCTTGGTTTCCGCGATTTCATAGGGGAAAATACCGCAGACCCCGACGCCCTTCTGGTGGACGTGGAGCATCACGCGGGTCGCCTGTTCCAGGTCCATGTGGAAGAAGCGCTTGAGGACCATCACCACGAATTCCATCGGGGTGTAGTCGTCGTTGAGCATCAGAACCTTGAACTGGCTCGGTTTTTTGGGCTTGGCACGCGTCTTCGTGGCGATGCCGATCTGGCCGTCGTCGCCCGCCCCGTCGTTGTTGCCATCGTCAGGCTTGTCGTCTCCTGCCGCGGTGATCGTCAGGAAACGCAGGGATTCGGAATCGTCGAACGGAAATTGCATGGCACCAGAATATCGCAAGGGGGACCCCTTCTACAAGACGCCCCCACCCCGATTATCGCGAAATGCCTTGCAGACAAGCCTATTCGACCGGGTGTCAGACACCCGGCCGGATGGACTGTGTCGGAAAAGTCGTCAGGCCGAGAACGAGCGGGCCTTTTCCATGGCCATGCTCATGCGGCCCGAGATCGGCGCCATGGCATCGCTGGCGAGCTTGAGCATCGCTTCGCTGTTCTTCGAGCTGTAAGCGACCGCGCTGTCGAAGCTCTTGCGCATCATGTCGCCCTGGAGTTTGAAGAAGTCGGTCGGCGACTTGGCGCCGGCGAGTTCCTTGACGTCGCTCGACATGGTCTCGAAAGCGCTGCGGCCTTCGGTAACCAGCTCCGAACCCATGCTCTGCATGCCTTCGGCGAAGATCTTGCCGGACTCCATCATGGCCTCGACGTTGCCCTTCGTGAATTCGGAAGCTTCACCCATCATGGCAGTACCCTTTTCGAAAGCGGCCTTGGCCTTGGTCTGGGCCTCGGTCATTGCGTCCTGGAAACCGGTAAGATTTGCGCTCATGTCCATAGTCGTATCCTCGAGCATGAAGTTATTGAAAAGCCCGGCGAAAGCGGGTGCCGTATCAGGTGCGGACTTAGGTGCCGCCTTCGGTTTGGCTGCCTTGGCCACCGACGCCGGCTTGGCGGTCGGCTTTGCCTTGATCTTGGCAGCGGGGGCAGCCGGCTTGGGCTTTTCGGCCTTTGCCGGAACAACTTTGTCGGCCGGAGCCTTGGCAGCGACGGCCTTGACCGGACTGGCTTTCTTGGCGACGGCTGGTTTGGCAACGGCAGGCTTGCGCCCCCGCGTTGCCGGCTTGGTTGCCGCAGACTTCTTGGGGGCGGCGGGCTTGCGCGCCGGAGCCTTCTTGGCCGCTGGCGGATCGGAAACCTCGGGTTTGGGTTCTACGGCCGCCGACTTGGCAACCTCCACCTTGGGGCCTTCGGCCTTGGCGGTAGCAACTTCTTCCTTGGGAACTTCGTCATCGGCCATCGTGCGAATCCAGTTCGTGCTGCGTAACTGCGAGCAGAAGAGTAATGTCGGGATATCAGTGGCCTGAACGGCCTAGACTTCCTCTCGCCCGTTGTTGCAATGCACAATATGATACCGCAGCGGCGAAGTCAAGCGCGCAAATTGTGCAGTGCAGCAAAATGCTGCACTGCACAATTTGCCTAGGACGCTCAAGGGTTTCCCCGTAACGGGCCAACACATGGCCCGGCACCCTAGGTAAAATCCCCCGAAGAACACGCCCTATCGGGTCATCACGTAGCGCCCCGGAGCTTCCTCGATCACCGTGTCGCCGCGACCTCCCGGCTTGCGCTTGCCCTTTGCCGCGACGGTCTCATTGTCGCGCTCTCGCAGCCACTGGGCCCAGTGCGGCCACCAGCTGCCGGGATGCTCGGTCGCGCCGGAGACGAAGTCCTCGAGCGTGTCGGGCGCGCCCTCGTTGGTCCAGTACTGGTACTTGTTCGCAGACGGCGGATTGACCACACCGGCGATGTGGCCTGACCCCGCGAGCAGGAAGGTGGCCGGCCCGGCGAGGTAGTGAACGAGCTTCCACACACTTTGCGGCGGCGCGATGTGATCCTCGCGTCCCGCCTGGATGTAGCACGGGGTCGCGATGCGGTGCAGGTCGATCGGCACTCCGCAAGCCTGCAGCGAGTCGGCGACGACAAGACGATTGTCGCGATAGAGATCGCGCAGGTAGTCACGGTGCCAGCGTGCCGGCAGGTTGGTGACATCGCCGTTCCAGTGCAGCAGGTCGAAAGCGGGATGTGCCTCGCCCTGCAGGTAGTTCTTCTCGACGTAGCTCCAGATCAGGTCGTTGCCGCGCAGCAGGTTGAAGGTCGCGGCGAGATAGCGCCCGTCGAGATAGCCCTCGGGCGTCAGCTGCCCGAGCGTCTCGATCTGCTGGCTATCGACGAAGTGCTTGAGGTCGCCCGCGTCCTCGAAGTCCACCTGAGCAGTGAAGAATGTCGCGCTCGCCACCTTGTCCGCCTCGCCCTTGCGCGCGAGCACGGCGAGCGTCGCGGCAAGCGTCGTGCCCGCCACGCAATAGCCGATGGTGTGCACCGAGGGCACCTTCAGGCGCTCACGCACGAAATCAATCGCGTCGATCTGGCCCTGGATATAGTCGTCCCAGGCAAGGTCGGCCATCGAGGCGTCGGCAGACTTCCACGAAACCATGAAGACGCTGATGCCCTGCTCGACCGCCCAGCGCACGAAGCTCTTACGCGCGTTAAGGTCGAGAATGTAGAACCGGTTGATCCACGGCGGGAAGATCACCAGCGGGGTCTTGAGCACCTTATCAGTAGTGGGCGTGTACTGGATCACCTGGAACAGCGGCGTCTCGTGGACGACCTTGCCCGGGGTCACCGCGATGTTCTCGCCCAACGTGAACATTGCCGGATCGGTATGCGTCAGCTGCCCCTTGCGAAGATCGGCGACGAAGTTCTCGAAGCCGCGCACGAGGCTCTCGCCGCCAGTCTCGCCCGCCCGCGCGAGGGCTACGGGATTGGTCAAAGGGAAGTTCGCTGGACTGAGCGCATCGATCATCGTGCGCGCGGCGAAGATCAGCTGCGCCTTTCGCGCAGGCTCGAGCCCCTCGACCGCCTCGGCCATGCGCACCACCTCGCTGCCAAGCAGCAGGTAGAGCTGGTGCACCAGCGCGAAGAAGGGTTGCGCACGCCATTCGGGCGCGGCGAAGCGGCGGTCGCGCAGCGGCATTTCAGGATCGGGGCGAGTACCCGCCGCCGCCTCGGCACCTTCCTCGTTGGTCGCGGCGAACGCCTTCGAGAGCGCGGTGGTCAGCCCGAAGGTACCGTCGCTACCGGCCGAGCCCGGCTCGATACCGTATTGCCCCAGGACCGCAGTAATCAGCGCAAGGCTGCGCTCCCACATGCCCTGCTGCACGTCCGGGCGCGCGAGCGGCAAGTGGCGCATCACGGCTTCCATCGTGCCGATCCACTTCACCGGATCGGCATAGTGCGGCGGCTTGCCCTGGCTTCCCTTCTGGATCTGCTCGACCTGGAAGTCGGTCCAGATCGTCTGGAGACGTCCCGCGATCTCGGCCCAGTGCACCGCGCTCTCGCCGGCCGTGCCCTGCCCGTTCGCCCCGAGCATGCCGAACAGGTCGGTCATGCCCTTGGACTGCTGGCGGAAAAGTTCGGTGACGATCTCGGCAGCGTCCTGCGCCATGGGGCAAATTCTCCTCGGGGTCGCGCTATCTGGGACGACACACGCAGTGCCGTCCTGCCATGTCTGGCCCAGCACGCGCGCGCTGTCGAGGCCCCTTGGCGACGCGGAAGCGACGACCTCGCCTTTGCGACAGCCCTGCAACTGCGCGCAGAACGCCACGCATGCATGATCGATGCTTTGCGCAATAAAATTTGCAACGATCGCCCATTTGCGTGGCCCTCGTTATCCCCTACAGGGGCAACCACGGCATTCCCGCCTCTACCTGTTTCTGGATTTGACGAAGTCATGGAAGACGAGTTCTACCGCATCAAGCGCCTGCCCCCTTATGTCATCGCCGAAGTCAACGCGATGCGGCACGCGGCACGCACGGCGGGCAAGGACATCATCGACCTTGGCATGGGCAACCCCGACCTGCCCCCGCCCGAGCACGTCATCGACAAGCTGTGCGAAGTGGCGCGCAAGCCCGACGCCCATGGCTATTCGCAGTCCAAGGGCATCCCGGGCCTGCGCCGCGCCCAGGCGAATTACTACGCCAACCGCTTCGGCGTGGAACTCGACCCAGAGAACGAGGTCGTGGTGACCATGGGCTCGAAGGAGGGCCTCGCCAGCCTCGCCACCGCGATCACCGCGCCGGGCGACGTGGTGCTGGCCCCCAACCCCAGCTACCCGATCCACACTTTCGGCTTCATCATCGCGGGCGCAACGATCCGCTCGGTCCCGACCACGCCTGACGAGCACTACTGGACCTCGCTCGACCGGGCGATGGCCTTCACCGTGCCGCGTCCCTCGATCCTGGTGGTGAACTACCCCTCGAACCCGACCGCCGAGACCGTCGATCTCGCCTTCTACGAGCGGCTCGTCGCCTGGGCGAAGGAGAACAAGGTCTGGATCCTTTCGGACCTTGCCTATTCCGAGCTCTACTACGACGGCAACCCGACCCGCTCGATCCTCGAGGTTCCGGGCGCCAAGGATGTCGCGGTCGAGTTCACCTCGATGAGCAAGACCTATTCGATGGCCGGCTGGCGCATGGGCTTCGCGGTCGGCAACCGCAAGCTGATCGCGGCCATGGCGCGGGTGAAGTCCTATCTGGACTACGGCGCCTTCACCCCGATCCAGGCGGCTGCATGCGCAGCTCTCAACGGGCCGCAGGACATCGTCGAGAAGAACCGCCAGCTCTACCAGAAGCGCCGCGACGTCATGGTCGAGGCCTTCGGCCGTGCTGGCTGGGACATCCCCAGCCCCAAGGCCTCGATGTTCGCCTGGGCCCCGCTTCCGCCCGCGCTCAAGGACATGGGCAGCCTCGAGTTCTCCAAGCAACTCCTCACCCATGCCGAAGTCGCCGTGGCGCCGGGCGTGGGCTATGGCGAGGACGGCGAAGGCTTCGTGCGCATCGCCATGGTCGAGAACGAGCAGCGGCTGCGACAGGCCGCGCGCAACGTGAAACGCTACCTCCAGTCGATGGGCGTTAACGCTCCCAGCACTCAAAAAAATAGCTAGTCTTTACAGTCCTTTAAAATCGGAACCTGTAAGATTTTTGGAGTTGCCATTTAACTGCCATCCCCCGATCCTGCCTGCATCGATATGCCTGCAGGATTGGGGGAATTCAAATGGCGGATCGCAGAAGGTTTGACGACAGACTTCACACGTTCACCTGGCTTTCCAAAGGAGAGGTCCCGGACCTTTTCGACTTGCGCCGCTGCGGCTGGGCGCTGCGGGAAGACGAAAGCGCCAGCATCAGCTGCATCGCCATGCTGGCGGTTACAGACGCATGTGAACCGAACTGGATTGATCGCGCGGACGACTATTCCGTCGCCGCGCGCCGCCGGATGATCGTCGGGGGCGTGGCCGATGGCGACAAGCGCGCCTTCCTGCTCGCCAAGGGCTTCGGCGACGTGGTCACAAACGACATTCATATCGAGGAACTGGGCCTGCGCGCCCGCCGCGTAGCCGAGTCGCTCACCAAACTGCCGCGCATTCGCAGCATTGGCCGGCTCAGCCTCGACCTGCTCGAGCGCGAAGCCTACTGCAAGGAAACACCGCTCAACCTAAACCCGCGCGAGTTCGCCCTGCTCTGGCGCCTGACCGACAACATCGACCAGTCGGTCAGCAAGCAGGCGCTGATCCGCGACGTCTGGCGCCTCGGGTTCGTACCCGAGACCAACAGTATCGCGGTGCACATGTCACGCCTGCGCCGCAAGCTGGCATTCGGCGGGCTCGACAACATCATCGATACGGTCAGCGGCGGAGGCTATCGTCTTTGTGCAAGCGACCTGGAAGCCCCCGGCCAGCCTGGTTCGAGCATGGGGCAGGATCGCTCGGCACGGATGCACGCGTCGGAAAACCCATCGGTCGGCCTCGGCTCCTTCTCTGCGAACGGATGACGCTGAGCGGTTGAACTCCGCTCCGCTGCACCCAGTCAGGGTGGCGCAAGCCATGAACCGGAACCGGCAACGCCCGGCGACTACGTATCGCTTGCGTATCCGGCGAGGTCTTCGGGACGATTGATGTTTCCTATGCCCTGCCCTCCGGCAACAAGACGGACATTAGCAAGCTCTGCAAAGTGCTTCATCGAGTGGCGCTCACTCGAACGCAGCAAAGTCTCCAGCCTTCCCGTGACCTCGACAGGCCACAGCCCGATGACGGGCTGACCATCGAGGCAGGCAGGCCCGGGAGAGAGGAGCCCAGGCAGGTCCTCGGGCAAGCCAACGGCATCGACCGGAATGGTCAGCACCTGGGCATAGCCCTGATCCTGCGCATAGCGCAGCGCCGCCGCCAGCCCGGCCAGCGGCCCCATCCCCGCGTGCGGCCAGTCGGGCACGGTCGGAGCAGGCCCCGATTCGCGGCCGATGACAAGAACATGGTCACACCAGCCCGCCAGACTGTCGACAGCGCGGGACAGCAAGGTACGCCCCCCAATCTCCGCCAGCGCCTTGTCACTACCGAAACGTTGCGATTGCCCGCCGGCAAGTACGGCTCCGAGGATCATGACTATCCTTTCCTGCTGGGTATGGTCGCTGACGCCTGTCGCGCTGCGAGGGATGCGGGGCCTTCCCGTCCCCAATGAGCCTAACGCAGCAGGACGGGCAGGCAAGAGCCCAGCAAACCTATGGCCTGCGCGCGCAAACTCACCGCAGGTGACAAAAATCGTGCGACAAGACCCGCGAGGCCATCAAAAGCCATTGCACTGCCCGCCTTCCGTTGATAGTGGGCGCACCTCCACACCGAAGGCCCGATGGCGGAGTGGTTACGCACCGGACTGCAAATCCGTTTACGCCGGTTCGATTCCGGCTCGGGCCTCCATCCTTTCCAAATTATCGCCCATTTTCAGCTCCTTCTGCTGAATTAGTGTCTAACCTTGGATCGAGGTTAGACATTTCCCACTCGGCAAGGCGGCTTATTGCACCCTCCGCAAGCCGCTCCTGATTGGCGGCAGCAGTGTAGCGAGCAACCTCATCGTCCTTGCTGTGGCCGCTGACAGACTTCATCGTCTTGTTCGGCATTTCCAGCTCAGCCATGCGCCTCATCGTCGCCTTGCGCAGCCCATGCGCCGTGCATTTCGGAAGGCCCGCCGCGTCACACTGTTCTCGAAACCAACCGCCAAAACCCTTGACCGAAAAAGGCTTGCCCCATTCGGTCACTAGAAAACACATGGCATCACTAGGGGGCATGGCGTCAATCGCAGCCGCCAGTTGCGGTGCGATAGGAAGGCGCAACAGCTTACCGGTTTTGCTCTGCCGGATGACGAATTTGCCGCCGCTGACGTGTTGCCGTCCAAGGTGGATTGCATCGACTTTGCGCTGATCGGTCCAGAGCATCAGCTCCATGGCAAGACGTTGCTTCGTTCCGAGCGCCCACCGGTTGCGATAAATTGCGATGTCGTCCTCGCTCCAGGTGTAAAAGCCGGTGGACTGATCGCCAGGAGCAACCCTCACTTGCTGCGTGTCGTCGACTGGATTGGTCGTCAACCAGCCCAGCTTTCGAGCGAACGCGAAAAACCTGCGCAATTCCTTTCGCAGTTTGCGCGCAGCCTCGATGCCCCCCACCTTCCGCCCGTTGGCATCGACCGTCTTGATCCGAGCCTTCGCAATGATGGCGTCGATATGTTCGAAGCGGATCGCCTTAACGGGCCGGTCCTCGCGGCCCTGCGCGAAACGCTCAAGTATCTGGCGAACCTTGGTCTGCGTCGTCGCACTCGGGCCAAGCCTCTCAGGGATAGCAAGATAGCGCCGCAGCAGGTCGCCAATGCTGCCAGGGATCGTGTTTGCGGCGTGCGCGTCCTCTCGCGCCTGCGCAACAGCTTCCGCGCTATTGAAGCGGCGATACTCTTCACGAAATGCCTCAGTGCCCAAGGCTGCGGTGAAGTACTGCGAGGGATAGCCCTTGCGCCGAAAGCGAAGGCGCTCTTTGCCGTGCCTATCCTTGAACCGCGAGACGTACTCAGGAAGAAAACGATTGGAGCGAAGACGCTGGCGCGTCATTGCGTGAACTCCTCGTCCCAAGGATTGCCGAGACTAAGCTCGTTCAGCAAGTTATCGGAGAAGAGGACAACAATTCGACCCATATGATCAATACTAACGCCGCGCGGCTTCATGCCAGCAGCAACCGCGCCCTTGAGGGCTTTGGTTACTTCGGCTTGTTTGAAGGGGGCGCGGGCAGTCATTAGACGTCCAACGCCCTGAAGGGTTGCACAAGGCGATCTTCGCCAGTGCCGGCGCTGACGTTTGCTCGGTCCTGGTCGGACACAGCGATGCGCGCGAGGCACGCGAGTTTGAGGCGCGCGGGTACCTCACCAGTGCCATCCCAGCCATCGGCGGTGGTCAACACTGCCTCAGACGCGGCGGCGATAAGCAGCAAGATGGTGCTATCTTCGTCATCGCCATCGATGCGCAGCCAGAGCTTCGCCTCGGCAAGGGTAACAAGGTCAGCCATTGGTCTGCACCTCCGTTGCTCGCGGGTTCCAGCCTTCGACCTGGCGAACTTCCTCCGGGTCAAGAACGCCGGTGTCGATTGCGATCTTGTGGGCGTTCCAGCGGGTCGCAGGATCGCCACGCAGGAAGCCCGACAGATCCAGCTCAAGCTCGTATGAACTGCCCACCGGGAACAGCGAGCGGGCAAATTCGGCCTCGATCTTGCGTGCCCAAGGCGAGAGACAGAACGTGGCAAACCACAACCCGGCCTGCGCCGCGTTGGTGAAGGTGTTGTTCTCGTATGCCTGGATGATCGGCGGCGGAACGCCGTAGAGGCGGCAAATCTCGATCACGCCGAACTGGCGGGTTTCGAGAAGCTCCGCATCCTCAGGCGAAATCTGGGCAGGCTTGAAGGTCATCCCGCCGTCGAGCACCAGCGTCTTGCCCGCGTTCCCGGCGCCACCATGGCGGCCATTGAACTGGCTACGCAAGGTGTCACGCTGGTCGGCGGTGAGAGTGCCCGGAACTTCGATGAGCCCGGAGGGCGATGCACCGTTGCGCAGGAACTCGCGCGCGTGGCGGTTGGCCAGCTCCACGCCCTGTACGGTATCGGCGGAACGAGACAGGCGGGAGCGGCCCAGCAGGCCGTCGTCCGTGCGATCTCGCAGGTGGAGCACTTCGCCTTCCAGCAAGCGGCGCATGGAGCCCTTGCCGTCACCAACGTCATAAGCGAGGCGACCGCTGGAAAGCTCCTGCACGGTCACATACTGCCACGGCACAAAGATCAGGTTGGAAAGCTGACCGTTGCCGCTGCGCACGATCTCGATAAGCCCGTTGCCGGTCAGCAGCGCCGATGCAATCCAGTGCTCGATCACGTCGGGCCACGTCATGCGCGTGGCCAGCTGGCCGCGTGCAAGTCGGGAAACCGGGTGCGAGAGACTTTCGGTCCGGTTGTCGCCCTCGCGGCGGTAAACCAGCGCGGGGACGTAGGCGAGCGCCGTGCTGATCGCATTGACGCAGGCCAGAACCGCCGAAAGGTTCTCGGCCATGCGTGCGCTCATCACGCTCGGATAGCCGACGTTGGACGCAACTGCCTGCCACGAAGGATCGAGCGGAGAGGCATCGTCCCTCCGCTCGTAGCCCATGAAGGACGCCATGCGATCAATCAGGCCCATCTGCGCGCCTCCGCAAGCTTGAGGGCGCGAGCGCGGCGTTGCCGTTTCGTTCCCCACTCCATGGAGCGCAAAGCGATCTCAGTTCCCTCATAGGCAGGCCAGGCGCAAACCACGCTGATCTCCTTGAGGGCGATCGAGCGCAGCGTGCGGGTCGTGCCATCCCAGCTATCGCCGCCCTCGGGGACGGTGAAGCCGAACGACATGCCGCCCAGATCGCCGCGCTCGGCAAGCAGGAGCACGTCGCGGCCCGCCTGAGTATCGGGCAGGTCGAGCGAGAAGCTCAAGCCGTGGGCATCCTCGGACAAGCGCAAGGTGCCAGAGCGCGTGCGCCCCAGCACCTTGCCTGCGTCGTGGTCGAGCAGGGCGAGAACATCGCCGGACAGCGCAGCGCGGAACGCTCCGGGGGCAATGCGCTCCCGAAAACGCCCCAAGTCGGCCATGCCGGTGAAAGTGGCGGCATAGCCCTCAAGCCGCCGCCCAGCGGCGCGAACCTCGGAAAAGGCCCGCCGCTCAAGGGTTGCCGCAACTACCATCAGACGGCCGTCACGCCGGATGCCTTGACGAACGAGGCGGGACGGCGAACGCCGAAATCCACCGTTGCCATGGTGCGGATGAGGATGTTGCCCTTGCTGTAGGCAGTCTCAGCAAAGGGATTCACGAGAATGTCGAGCTGGCTCCAGATGCCGATGAGGAAGTCGGGCCAGTAGCCATACACCAGCGCGTGCTCGTCATTGCCGGTGCCCAGGTCGTTCGGTGCCTGATTGGTGAACAGCGCGGTTTCGTTGTGGAAGGTCTCCGCAAGCGTGATCGCGTGCCCGTCGCCGTCGCGGAGGTGCATGGCGTTACCCTTGACGCTGTTGGTCGAGAGGAAGCCGCGTCCGCCCATGACGTTCGCCAGGTCCGCCGCCGCCATCATATCCGCCGTGAGGTCGAACAGGTCGGTCGTGAACGCCACGTCGTCAATGTCGGGATCGTTGAGCAGCCCGCGCGGCTCCGCTCCGATGCCCGAACCGTTGAGGCCCGCGCGGTCGATCTCCAGCGCAATATCCCGCGCCATCATCTGCCGCAGGAGCATCTCGATCGAGGGGCTGGCCTGCATGATCATGTTGCGGCTCATCTCGCTGATCACGCCCACATGATGCGGCGAGAGAGTCAGCGAATCGAACGTGGCGTTGCCGGTCGGGAGCGCGCTGTTCTCGGCCACCCAGCCCACGGCAGGCGAGCCGGTCTCGCGCGGGATCTCGACGTTACCGGTGAGGCCCGAAAGGGTCGTGGCGCCAAGGGCGTTGAGAACGGTGCTCGCGGTGAGCGCGGACACGAACTGATCAGGCCGGAAGTCGGTCGGCAGGATCGCCCCGCTGTTCGCGGTCGTCTGCACAGCGCGCTTCTCGAACAGCTCGGTCGCGATGTGGACGCCCTCGGGCTTCTTGCCCGCGCGCTCGACGAGCATCGCCTGTTCGCGTTCGACCTTGGCACGGGTCTCGCCGGGAAGGCTCGTCGGGTCGATCTTGTAGGCCAGCGTCTCGCGCAGCGACTGATTGCGCAGCTCGGCGAACTCGCCGCTGCCGCCTGCCAGGACTCGCCCGCTTTCGGAGCGCTCGGCGGCGTCGATCTTCTTGGCGCGCTCGATCTTGACGTCGTGGGCGGCCAGCTCGGCGGTCGCCGCGTCGAAAGCCGCGTTGTCGTCAGCTGCGTCGGCAGCGGTCATGCGAGCGACAATCGCGCCCCTCGCTTCGATCAGGTCACTGGTCTTCATACGCTCATTCCTTCAAGCTGGCGGGGGCGCGAGGCCCCCGCGCAGTGATTGCCTTCTGCCTCGCGGCGATGGTTATTCGCCCCCATGGGGTGCACCCCTTCCTCAGTGCCAAACGCGGCGGAGGACGCCGTGGGGAGCGGCGATTTCGTGATCACTTGAATTCCATTCCGTTGAGGTCTTCCCGGCGGAAGAGGTTGCGCAAAATCTCGATGCCACTGCGGTCGATCACAAACGAACGCTTCACCCAGCCACCCTGCGACTTGACCTTCCAGAAAGGGAATTCCCCGGTAAGCGCCAACGTGCCCATCACGATCTGCCCCCTGATGGTTGCAGTGTACCCGCTTGCAACGCTCGACAATTCCAGCTCGGCGCCTTCCCAATCGTCATACGCGATCGACTGGGCAAAAACGGAAGCCAGAGTTGCTTCACCGGCTTCGCCGTCAATCCGCAGCGGCAAGTTCATGAGCGCAGCAGCGATGCCGGAGGCAGCGGCAATGTTGTCGGAGTATGCCACCGCCCCCAGCAAACCGATCAATGCGCCGCCGTCGACCTTCTTCACGTCACGTCCGGACGACTTCGGGAGAATTCCTGCGGTGATCAGATTGCGGGCGAGCTGGCTAACCCTGTTAGCCGGGGTCGCAGTCACATAACTGACGATTTCAACTGTCTGAGCTACTGTCTGCATACCCAACTCCATTCTTGGTTTTGGATTTAGCAAACCTAAATTCAGATAGCAAGCAAGGTTCCCCGGCGAGGTTCGGCGCCGGGGGATAACTCGATCTCAGCTCACTTCGCCCGGATCACTGATAGGACAGCCGGGGCCCTGCCCCCACCAAGCCTGGCGGTGCCCGGAGGGCTCATCCTCGTAGGCCACGTCGCCACTGGGGTCGTCTTCCTCGGCGGCATCGTCCTCCTCGTCGTCCTCGTAACCGGCGATCAGGCCATGCCCTGCGCGCTGCTGCTGCCTGCGCAGCGTGTGCCATTCGGCCCATGACTGATCGCCAAGCTCGGCGCCGTCGCTGTCCTCCTCGTCGCCATTCAGTTCAACGTCGGGATCGCCGTCGTAGCGGTCGAGCATGTCAATAAGCTGCTCCACAAGCGCCTCGATCTTTGATCGCTGCGGCGGGAAAGCAAGGGTCGCAGGGTTGAATTCAGGGATGAACAGCGGGTTATAGGCGCCCATCTTAAGCCCTCCCGTTCCGAAGCGAGCGGCGCAACTCGACTTGAGCCAAGTCCCACATCGTTTCCCATGCCCGAACGTGAGCAGGATTGCCGGGATCAAACGCGGGAACGCCGAAACGAAGGCGAGGTTTGGGGAAGGGAATGAGATTGCCGCAGGCGGAATTCGCCTGTATGTGGGCGTTAGCCATTATCGATCTCCTTGCGATCGGTTGAGGTTAGAGCCGGTGCGGGAGGTTAGAGCCCCGCGCCGGTTTATCGTTTTGAAGCCCGGCCTATGCCGCGCGGCTCGAAGCCTTCTGCTCGTACTCACGCAGCGCAAATACGATCTCACTGTTCATGGACCGCTGATTGCTCGCGGCGCGCCGACGAATGGAATCGTGCAAGTCGCGCGGCATCCGCAATCCAAACGGGGGAATTCGTTTCTCCGACATAGCCACCTCATAGCTTCTATTAGAAGCTAGCTACATTTAGTCGGCATTGCTCGTCAAGAGGCGCTCGCTACAAAATGTAGTTATGAGCGAATCGCCCAAACAGATACCGCCCTTTGGTCTTCGGATGCCGCCGGGATTGAAAGAGCAAGTGCAGCGCGCGGCCGAAGCCAGCAATCGCAGCATGAACGCAGAAATCGTCTCGCGCCTTGAGAATTCCTTTGTCGCGGGGGATGGCGCTGTTCTCGACATCGATGAGGAAACGGTGAAACGCCTTATCAAGCAGGTTATCGAACTGCGGGAAGGCGACATGAGAGATCGGGGTTAGGCTAGTTTCCCTAGCTTAGATCCACATGAGCCCTTCGCCCCGATAGACCTGGGGGCCCTCATCGACCGCCGCTGCACCGCAGGCCATGATCGTGGCAACGATGCCGTCGATCCGGTCATATGACTTCGCCTTGGTAGGCTTGCGGTTGCCTGCCGGGTCGGTTTCCACGATCACATTGCCCGCCTGCCAGCGCAGCAAGGGATTGCCGTTGTGCTGCAGCTTGCGCGTCAGCAGGGCAGTCTCGAACGCGTCCACCGCAGCCGCGTAGGATTTGAAGCCGGGGACGAACTCGGTCATCGGCAAGTCAATCCCCTCGTCGTTCAGCAGCTTGTTTAGGCGCTCGATTTGCCAGCGGTCGAAGGCGATGCCGCGCACGTCGTACCGGCTGCGAATGTCGGCGAGCTGCATCAGGATCGCCAGATCGTCACGGGCGTTGCCAACCGTCGCTTGCGCCCAGCCATCGGCAACCCATCGGTCGTAAGGCACGCGATCGCGATCCACGCGCGCCGGGATCGTGTCATAGGGCAGCCAGTGCCAGACGAGAACCTTGCCGGCGTGCGGGAAGTAGAGCGCAAGCGCAGTAAGGTCGCGGGTGCTCGACAGATCCAAGCCGCCGTAGCACACCTGCCCTTCCAGCTCGGTCGCGTCGAAAGGCTCACTGTTCGCATCCCAATCGAGCTGCTCGATAAACCGCCCTTCGGCGGCAATGCGCTGGTTGAGCTGGAGCAGGCGAAACGAGGGCTGGAACGAGGGCGAGCGTTTGGCGCGTGCCGCTGCATCGGCAAACTGATCTTCGTTGAGGAACACGCCCAGCGCCGGATTAGCCGCCGCCCAGGCCTCTCGGTCGTCGAGAGCGCACTCGTTCGGCGCTGCGTGCAGCTGGGTGTAAACCGTGGGCACTGGCTCTGCGTCCAGCATCTCGGAGAAGAAATGGAGGTCATCGGCCGCCTGCGTGCTGATCGTCACGCCCAGCGCCGACGTGCGCTTGCCCATGCCGGTGGCAAGGTTGTCCCAAAGCTCCCGGCTGCGCCACTGCGCCACCTCGTCCGCGATCCAGAACGACGGCGCGAGGCCATGCGCCTTGCGAGCATCGGAGGTCAGCGCACGCCAGCGGGACTGGCTGTCCTCGTCGATGATTTCCTTGTGCCAGTCGCGGATATTGACCCGAGCCGCCATCCAAGGCGTTGCCTCGATGTAGGCCCGCGCCTGGTTGTAGAGCACACCGGCCTGCTCGCGATCGAGGGCAGCGGCATAGCACTCCCCGTAGGCTTCCGAGCAAGGGCCCAGCAGGTGTGCCAGCGAGAGGCCGGACAGCAGGGCGGACTTGCCATTGCCGCGCGCCACGGACAGCGCTGCGAGGCGCACCAGACGGTTGCCGTCACGATCTCGCGGCTCGTACACTCCCCGGATGAACTGGCGCTGGAACTCGATCAGTTCGAGCGCCTCACCAGCCTTCAGCCCCGACACGATCGGGAGCGTCTCAAGGAAGGCGATCACGCGATCCGCTTCCGGCATCCCGTCCTTTTCCCAAGGGTGGGCAGCCATCATCGCCAAGGCTGGCGAGGGCTCGAAGCTCGCGAACATCGGCAGGCCGGTCACATCGGTCTGAGCGACCGGCGCAGCCTTCGCAGCGGCGCGCAGCCGAGAGGCTCCAGGTCCACGCTTACCCACGGCGGATTCCCCGAACTAACTGAGTTTCAAGGCTCGACGGCGCTACATGGGCCTCAGCCCTGAGCGATTTCCAAGGGTGAGCCGGGTCGATCGGATTGCCATCGGCATCGCAACCCTTCATCGGCTTGGTCGTGCTGGCCGCACCTGCCTCGCCACCTCGCGCCGTCTTCCGACTGTGGCAGGGCAGGCAGAGCGCTTGCAGTCCGTCGTGACCGGGGAAAGGCGCGCCACCCTCGCTGATAGCCTTGATGTGGTCGACATGGCTGGCCATGGTCAGCGCGCCACGCTTCGCACAATGGCGGCACATGGGTTCAAGCGACAGGTGTGCTTCACGCAGTCTGCGCCACCGCACCGTGTTGTAGGGCCATGCTCGGTTACGCACCCAACGCCTCCATCGTCATGTCGACCACATCGAAGCGACCAGGGAGAATGAACGCTCCGAAGTCTTCGGCAGCATCCTTCGCCAAGCAAAAAGTTGGGTACTCGATGCCATCGCCAAACGGCTCAGCGTCAGGGCCAAGGCAGAGGTTGAGCTTGTAGCAAGGCCAGCCATCAGTCCCTGCCCAAAGTTCGATCAGCACGGCAGGGTAAGCGTTTGCCATCAGCGTTTCAGTGATGCTCACCGCTTGCCTCCCTCATCATCAAAAGACTCATCGGGCGACCAGCCCGATTCAATGGAGGTATCAGAGGAGGGGCTGGGGGCCCCAGGCCCAGCCCCCTTTATACCTTTAGGTATAAGGGTGTGTGTGCGGGGGCGTTCGGGACGGGGTTCGGGATCGTTCGGGACGAGTGTTCGGGAGGCGTTCGGGGAGCGTTCGGGAACCTCCACGAGGATAGTTTTTTGGGCTGATTTGCCGGGGCGCTCAACGGTTGCTGTCGTGAGTTTGCCCATCATGAACAACCGCTCCATAGCCCTCTTGAGCGCAGCCTTTTTCAGGCCCTTTGCCTGAGGCATTCCCTCGAACTGCGATGGCGCATAGTTCGGTCCTGGGGCGGGGCCCACTTCGCGCCCTTCGCCCTGCTCCATGCGTGCCCTGAGGCAGCGCAGGAAGATCTCGACCTCACCGTTAGCCTTGATGATCTCAGCAATCTCGGCGCGCTGGTCAGACGGCAGCTCGCCTTCCAAGATGAACGCCCACTGGTGCCAGCGGAAGCGCAACGCTTCACCCGGCGCCGCATAGTTCGCCTTGCCGATCGTGAGCGCGCGCACGTCCTTGTCGTTCTCGTTCCCTTCATCGTCGACGACACGATTGATCCAAACTTGCGAGCGGACCGCATTGAGCCATGCCGTCGATCCGCTGTAGGTGTCGCCGCTTTTGTTCGGATGCCCGACAAGGATGATCGCTGCGCCAGTCTGCGACGCCAAGCGGTTCAGCAGGTTGACGAAGCGGGTTACGTCATGGCGGTCGTTCTCGTTCCCGGCGAACAAATGCGCCACATTGTCGATCGCGACGATCTTGCTTTCCGTAGCTGTAATTGTCTCAGCAAGCCGGTGGAAAGCTGGCGAAGGTCCATAGACGCCCTTGTCGTCCTTGCACTCAAGCTCATTGTCGAGCGCACCGCGCAGACTGACCAGATGCAGCTTACCGGCAAGACTCGCCATCGGGACGTCCAGCGCCTCGCAAAGCCGCTCCTGACGGTAGTGCAGGTGCGTCGGGCCATCCTCGCAAGTGACGTAGAGGGTCGGACAGGCCATGACCTCCAACCCAAGGCAGTTAAGGCCAGCGGCTGCGCAAGTGGCGAGCTGCTGGGCCAACAGTGATTTGCCGGAACTGCCGGGGCCGGTGAAAAGCGTCACCTCGCCAAGGGGCGCAACACGTTCAATCGCAAACACAGGTGCCTCCGCGAGGGTCATTGCCAATTCGGCAAGGTTAAGCGAGGCAAGCCGTGGCGCCTGATTGCCTTCCGTCCCGTCAACAATACGCAGTTTGCGGCGACGCTCGGCGTCTTCTGCCTGGCGCTCAATATCGTCCCAATTCATACGCCTGCCTCGAACAGCAAGGCATCGTTGGCACAAATCGTCAGGCGCTTGGCAAGCTTCGCGATCCTCTCAAGAGTATCGACGTGGGCGGGTGCAAACTTCCAGGTTGTGGTCAACTCGCACACCATCCAGCACAAATCGCGGGCCAGTGGGCTCTCAGTCTCGTAGGCCATGCATGACGCAAGGTTGCCCGCATGGTGAAGCTTGAGACGAAGATCACGCTCCCTCGCAGGCAGCGGCCCCATGAGCGTCGTGATAGGATCAATCTGGCGCGCTTCGGTGAAGGTGAGAGACTGATCGGTCATTGCGCTGACCTCCCGTCTCCGGTATATTCGACAGCGCCGTTCGCCTCCACGCAAATGGTTTCAGCCCTCGTTTCGCCTGCCAGCGGAACGGGGGCTTTTTCGTTGGCATCGGGAGGCAGTTCAGGGTTAGACAGTCGTGCCGGAACGCCGCAGTTTCGCGCAGGCGAAAGCTTGCCGGTTAGACGTCTGAAACTATCGTTTTTGCGTGCATTTGGAAGCCCGGCTCGGGCCTCCATCCTCACTACATTCTGATCGAAGCACGACGCGCCATGCACTGCATGAGCGCGCGAAGTCGTATGTGCCGTTCACGCGTAACGCTGTGACCGCCGAGACCGGTTCCCCATACGAAAAAAGCCGCCCGACACTGGCCGGACGGCTTTTTCGATCAGGCAGATGCCTGCCGCTTACTTGCGGCTGGCAAGCTCGCGATTGAGCCACAGGGCCAGCAGCGTCGCGATCGCACCCGAGAACAGATACGCACCCGAGGCAAGCAGGCCGAAGTTGGCCGAGAGCAGCAGCGCGGCCAGCGGCGCGAAGCCTGCACCGAACAGCCATGCAAGGTCGCTGGTCAGCGCCGAGCCGGTGTAGCGGTGCTCGGTCGCGAAGCCGGTGGCGACAACACCCGAGGACTGGCCGAAGGCGAGGCCGAGCAGGATGAAGCCGAGCACCATGAACAGGATCTCGCCGAACATGCCCCCGTCGAGCAGCATGGGAGCGAAGCCCGAGAACACGGCGATACCCACCGCGCACGAACCAAGCAGCGTACGGCGACCGAACTTGTCGGCAAGGTAACCCGAAGCCAGCACCGCGACCACGCCGAAGGCTGCCGCGACGGCCTCGATCAGCAGGAAGCTGATCGGCGTGTCGGCGGTGAACAGGAACACCCAGGACAGCGGGAAAACGGTGACCATGTGGAACAGCGCGAAGCTGGCGAGCGGCGCGAAGGCACCGATCACGATGGTCTTCCATTCGTCGCGGATGGTCGATGCCACGCTGACCGCCTGGAGGTCGCGCGACTGGAACAGGTGCTCGAACTCCTCGGTGACCACGATGCGCAGGCGAGCGAAGAGCGCCACCACGTTGATCGCGAAAGCAACGAAGAAGGGATAGCGCCAGCCCCAGTCGAGGAAGTCCTCGGCGGGCAGCGAAGCGACCATGAAGGCGAACAGCGCGCTCGCGACCATCAGTCCGAACGGCGCACCGAGCTGCGGGACCATCGCGTACCAGCCGCGCTTTTCCTCGGGCGCATTGAGCGCGAGCAGCGAAGCGAGGCCGTCCCAGGTACCCCCGAGCGCGAAGCCCTGACCCAGACGAAACAGCGCCAGCAGCCAGATCGCGGTGTTACCCGCGCTGTCGTAGGACGGCAGGAACGCGATCGCCGCAGTCGAACCGCCGAGCATGAACAGCGCGATCGTCAGCTTGGTCCCGCGCCCATAGGCCCGGTCGATCATCATGAAGAAGAGCGAACCGAACGGACGTGCGACGAAGGCCAGCGCGAAGATCGCGAAGGAGTAGATCGTGCCGGTCAGCGCATCGACGAAGGGGAAGAACAGTGCCGGGAACACCAGCACCGAGGCGATGCCGTAGACGAAGAAGTCGAAGAACTCTGAGGTACGTCCGATGATCACGCCGATCGAGATCTCGCCGGGCGAGATTTCGTGGCGCGCCTTGAAAATCGGAAGCCCGAGTTCATCGCGGGTCGGGGTGGAAGTGCTCATCTCGGTATTCGCGGCCTTCATTATCCAGGTCCCGGCAGTGGTCCGGTCCTTGCTGCACGGGATCGTGTGCCAAGGCCCGTCGCGGGACGAATCAAAGGCGGACGCAAGGCGCGCCCGTTCGGAGTTATCGCGCCCTATCGTCATTGATCGCGATCAAGGGGATTGGACAAAATGTCCTATGTTCGCATTCGCAGCACGGTCCTAGGCGACGCGTCATGCGCTCTCCCGAGTCCCGAAAGATGCCGCGCCTTCCTGCCGCGCTGGCCCGAGCCCCTGTCGCCCGTACTGCTGCCGCACTGGCACTGACGGGCGCCCTTTCAGCCTGCAACACCGTCGTGCTCAAGCCGGCCGGTGACGTCGCGCAGCAGCAAGGCGACCTCGTCGTGATATCGACGGTCCTGATGCTGCTGATCGTCGCTCCGGTGATGCTCGCGGTCGCGGTGTTCGCCTGGCGCTACCGCGCCTCGAACACCGAAGCCAAGTACGAGCCGGACTGGGATCACTCGACCCAGCTCGAACTGCTCATCTGGGCCGCGCCACTGCTGATCATCATCTGCCTCGGCGCGCTGACCTGGACCAGCACGCACCTGCTCGACCCCTACCGCACGATCGGTCGCATCGACGACAAGACCCCGCTCGCCTCCGACGTGAAGCCGCTCGAGGTGGACGTCGTCGCGCTCGACTGGAAGTGGCTGTTCATCTACCCCGAACAGGGCATCGCCACGGTCAACGAACTGGTCGTTCCCACCGGTCGCCCGCTGCAGTTCCGCATCACCGCCTCGAGCGTGATGAACTCGTTCTACGTTCCCGCGATGGCCGGCCAGATTTATGCCATGCCCGGCATGGAGACCCGCCTGCACGCGGTGATGAACAAGACCGGCGACGACTTCGTCGGCTTCTCGGCGAACTACTCGGGCGCGGGCTTCTCGGGCATGCGCTTCAACACCCGCTCGGTGACCGAGGCCGATTTCGCCGCCTGGGCTTCCTCGGTCAAGGCAGGCGACGACAAGTCCGCTGCCGGTGCCCTCGATGCCGCGACCTATCTCGAACTCGAGAAGCCGAGCGAGAACACCCCGGTCATGCACTATGCCAATGTCGATGCCGACCTGTTCGGCAAGGTCGTCGACCTTTGTGTCGAGCCCGGCAAGATGTGCATGAGCGAGATGATGGCGATCGACGCACGCGGCGGCCTCGGCAAGGCCGGCATCCGCAACGTCGAGATGTTGACTTACGACAAGTACGGCCGCGATGCCGCCACGAGCGCCACCGCGAACCCGTCCGCAGCCGTCCAGCGCGAGCTGGCCTGGGTCCGCGCCCTGTGCAAGCAGGCGCCCGGCAGCGTGATCGACAATACCGTCGAGGCGCCCTCGGACCTCAGCGCGCTCTCGGGCTCGGACCTCAAGGCTCCGCAGTCCATTTCGCTCAACGGCCGCGAGGCCGACGCCGCGAGCACCCCGGCTCGCCCCTCCTCGATTACCCGGAACTGATAGCACCATGGCCATCGAAGCCGTAGATCATTCGCACTGGAGCCCCTTGCTGGGCCGCCTGTGGTGGGACGCGATCCCGCCCGACCCGATCGTTTGGGCCACTTTTGCCGGCGTCATGGTGGGCGGTATCGCCCTCGTCGCCGCCCTCACCTACTTCAAGGTCTGGGGCTACCTGTGGAAGGAGTGGTTCACCAGCGTGGACCACAAGAAGATCGGGATCATGTACATGATCCTGGGTCTGGTCATGTTCGTGCGCGGCTTTGCCGACGCGATCATGATGCGTCTCCAGCAGGCCATGGCCTTCAACGGCAGCGAGGGGTATCTCAACTCGCACCACTTCGACCAGGTCTTCACCGCGCACGGCGTGATCATGATCTTCTTCGCCGCGATGCCGTTCGTGACCGGGTTCATGAACTACGTCGTGCCGCTGCAGATCGGCGCGCGCGACGTCAGCTTCCCGTTCCTGAACAACTTCAGCTTCTGGATGACGGCCTCGGGCGCGGCGCTGATCATGGCCTCGCTGTTCATCGGCGAGTTCGGGCAGACCGGCTGGCTGGCCTATCCCCCGCTTTCGGGGATTGCCTATAGCCCCTACGTGGGTGTCGACTACTGGATCTGGTCATTGCAGATCGCAGGCGTCGGGACGCTGCTCTCGGGCGTCAACCTGATCTGTACCATCGTCAAGATGCGTGCGCCCGGCATGAACATGATGAAGATGCCCGTCTTCACCTGGACCGCGCTTTGCACCAACATCCTGATCGTCGCTGCCTTCCCGGTCCTCACCGCGGTGCTGACGATGCTCTCGATGGACCGCTATCTCGGCTTCAACTTCTTCACGAACGACTTTGGCGGCAGCGCCATGATGTACGTGAACCTGATCTGGATCTGGGGTCACCCCGAGGTCTACATCCTCATCCTGCCGGTCTTCGGCATCTTCTCCGAGATCGTCTCGACCTTCTGCGGCAAGCGCCTGTTCGGCTACACCTCGATGGTCTACGCGACGATGGTCATCACCATCCTCTCGTACCTCGTGTGGCTGCACCACTTCTTCACGATGGGTTCGGGCGCGAGCGTCAACTCGTTCTTCGGCATCACCACCATGGTGATCTCGATCCCGACCGGCGCGAAGCTGTTCAACTGGCTCTTCACCATGTACCGCGGCCGCATCCGCTTCGAGCTGCCGATGATGTGGACCGTCGCGTTCATGCTGACCTTCACGGTCGGCGGCATGACCGGCGTGCTGCTCGCCGTTCCCCCCGCCGACTTCGTGCTGCACAACTCGCTGTTCCTGATCGCCCACTTCCATAACGTGATCATCGGCGGTGTTGTCTTCGGCGTCTTTGCCGGCATCAACTTCTGGTTCCCCAAGGCCTTCGGCTTCAAGCTGCACGAAGGCTGGGGCAAGCTGAGCTTCTGGTGCTGGGTCGTGGGCTTCTGGTTCGCGTTCATGCCGCTCTACGTGCTCGGCCTCATGGGCGTCACCCGCCGCATGCGCGTGTTCGACGACCCGAGCCTGCAGATCTGGTTCGTGATCGCCGCCTTTGGTGCGGTCCTGATCGCAGCCGGTATCGGTTCCTTCGTCGTGCAGATCGCCTGGTCGATCTGGAAGCGCGACGAGCTCAAGGTCGACGGCGACCCCTGGGGCGGCCGTACCCTCGAGTGGTCGACCACCTCGCCGCCGCCGCACTACAACTTCGCGTTCACCCCGGTGATCCACGAGATCGACGCCTGGGACGACATGAAGCGCTGCGGCACCCCGCGTCCGACCAAGGGCTTCCTCTCGATCCACATGCCCCGGAACACGGGCGCCGGCATCATCATCGGCGGCATCGCCACGGTGTTCGGCTTCGCGATGATCTGGCAGATCTGGTGGCTCTCGGCGCTGACCTTCCTCGGCATGATCGGCTACGCGATCTTCCATACCTTCAACTACGATCGCGACTACTACATCCCCGCGGATGAAGTGGCCGAGACCGAAGCGGCGGCCAAAGGCCAGCCCGTGATCGCGGGAGCCTGAGCCATGACCGCCACCACGATGGACACCATGAGCAACCAGCCCAAGCCGACCGCGAGCCCCGAGCAGCTCACTGCGGCCTTCTACGAGCTCGAGCCGCATCATCACCCCGAAGGCGCCAGCACCATGCTGGGCTTCTGGATCTACCTGATGAGCGACTGCCTCATCTTCGCGATGCTCTTCGCGGCCTATGGCGTGCTCGGCGGCAACTTCGCCGCCGGGCCCGGCCCCAAGGACCTCTTCGAGCTGCCGCTGATCGCGGTGAACACGGCCATGCTGCTGTTCTCCTCGATCACCTACGGCTTCGCGATGCTGGCGATGGAGAAGAACAAGGCCGGTGCCACCCAGCTGTGGCTGCTGGTCACCGCCGTGTTCGGTGCCTGCTTCCTGGGCATCGAGCTCTACGAGTTCACGCACCTCATCCACGAGGGCGCGACGCCGATGCGCTCGGGCTTCCTCACCGCGTTCTTCTCGCTGGTGGGTACGCACGGTCTGCACGTCACCTTCGGCCTGATCTGGCTGTTCACGCTGGTCGTGCAGATCTCGAAGAAGGGTCTCATCCCGGCCAACAAGCGCCGCCTGATGTGCCTCTCGCTGTTCTGGCACTTCCTCGACGTCATCTGGATCGGCGTCTTCACCTTCGTATACCTGATGGGAATGCTGTGATGAGCAACCACGCCCACTCCAACCCGGCCGCGCCCGACAACCACGACGAGCATGGCGGCAGCCACGGTTCGATGCGTGACTACACCATCGGCTTCCTGCTCTCGGTCGTGCTCACCGCGATCCCGTTCTGGATCGTCATGACCGGCGCGATCGCCGACCGTCAGAGCGCAGCGCTCGTGCTGATGGCCTTCGCGATCGTGCAGATCGTGGTGCACATGATCTACTTCCTGCACATGAACACCAAGTCGGAGAACGGCTGGACGGTCATGGCGCTGATCTTCACGATCATCATCGTCGTGATTGCCCTGTCCGGATCGCTCTGGGTCATGTATCACCTCAATACGAACATGATGCCGATGAGCCACGATATGGGACAGGTACCCTGACACCTTCGGGACCAGAGACTGAGACCATCAACGAAGCGCGGCGGCCCTGGGGGCTCGCCGCGCTTCTCGTTGTGGCCCTGTGCCTGTTCGCGGGACTTGGCTTCTGGCAGGTCCAGCGCCTGCACTGGAAACACGACCTGATCGCCCGGGTCGACGCGCGGATTCATGCCACCCCCGTCGACATGCCCTCGCCCGATCGCCTGCAGAATGTAGACACGACGACCTTCGAATACCTGCGCGTAGAGGCCACCGGTACTTATCGCGCCGAGGCCAGTGCACTGGTGCGTGCGGCGACCGAACTGGGGACCGGCTACTGGGCGATGACGCCGATGGACACCGACCAGGGCGAGACACTCTGGATCAACCGCGGCTTCCTGCCCGCGGGCACCGGGCTTTCCACCGCGCGCGCGAGCGTGCCGCTGGGCAAGGTGACGGTAATCGGCCTACTGCGCCCGAGCGAACCGGATGGCAGCCTCCTTCAGGCCAACCGGCCCGCCGACGACCGCTGGTATTCGCGCGATGTTATGGCACTGAGCGATGCGCGCGCCGTGCAAGAGAGTGTGTTGCCGGTCTTCGTCGACGCCCAGTCGGAACGCTTGACCGCCTCCGCCCCGGCCCGGGCGACGCCGGCAGGACCCAAACCTGTCCCCGGCCTCACCGTGGTCAACTTTCCCGACAACCACCTTGGCTATGCCATTACCTGGTTCGCGCTGGCCCTGATGTCGGCAGGCGCAATCGTTCTGGTGTGGCGACGCGCGGGACGGCGCGCTGAGTGATGAGCACCGCGCCCGATCCGGCGGCAGCGCATAGCGAGAGCTGGCGCAACGTCCACTTGCTGATGCAGCTGCGCTGGGTCGCGGTGATCGGGCAATTGGTCACCATCGTCGCGGTCACCCAGGTGCTCGCCGTACGCCTGCCGGTCGGACCGCTGCTCCTCGCGCCATTGCTGCTCATGGTGATCAACCTCGCCACGGCGACGGTCCTCCACCGGCGCGAGTACTTCCCACAGGCCGAGCTGTTCACGGCGCTGCTGATCGACGTCTGCGTACTCGCCTGGCAGCTCTATCATTCGGGCGGCGCGACCAACCCGTTCACCTTCCTCTTCCTGCTCCAGATCGTCATCGGCGCGGTCATTCTCGAGCCGCGCTGGAGCTGGGCCATTGCCGTTCTGGCGAGCCTCGCGGTGGTCGTTCTGACCTTCGCCTACATCCCGCTCGAACTGCCCGCACGCCATCTCGACAATCCCTTCGGGCTCTATCTGCTCGGCAGTCTGTTCTGCTTCGTCCTGACTGCGGGCCTGCTGGTCTTCTTCGTCGTGCGGCTCGACCGCAACCGGCGCGAGAGCGACGAGGCGCTGGCGCAGCTTCGCCGCCATGCCGCGGAAGAGGACCATATCATCCGCATGGGTCTGCTCGCGTCGGGGGCGGCGCACGAACTGGGCACCCCGCTATCGCTGATATCGGTGGTGCTCGGCGACTGGGCCCGCCTGCCCCAGCTCGCGGACAACGCGGAAATGGCCGTCGACCTGCATGACATGCGCACCGAGCTGGAACGCTGCAAGACGATCGTCAGCGGCATCCTCATGTCGGCGGGTGAAATGCGGGGCGAAAACCCGGCCGTCACCACCGTGCGCACCCTGTTCCGCGAAATGGTCGATGAATGGCAGGGCCGCCGGCACGCAGAGCTGCGCTTCATCGACGAATTCGGGGACGACCTCGCCATCGTCGCCGACCCCGGCCTGCGCCAGGTCATCGGCAACGTGATCGACAACGCGCAGGAAGTGTCGCCCGACCTGGTCGAGATCGAGATCACACGTGTGGGTGGCGATCTCGAGGTCACGGTTCGCGACCGCGGACCGGGTTTCGCACCCGAGATGCTCGACCGCATCGGCCAGCCCTATTCCTCGACCAAAGGGCGCCCCGGCGGTGGCCTCGGGCTGTTCCTCGTCGTAAACGTCGTGCGCAAGCTGGGCGGACGGGTTCTCGTCGAGAACCGCGAAAGGGGCGGAGCCGAAGTTCGACTGGTGCTCCCGCTCAAGGCCCTGGCGCTGAGCATGGACGATCTCGCATGACCCAAACAACTTCCCCTGTGTCCAACGAGCCCCCCCGGGAGGACGGTCCGCCCCCCTCGCTCCTGATCGTGGAGGACGATCCGGCCTTCCTGCGCACACTGAGCCGTTCGTTCGAACGTCGTGGCTATACGGTCAGCACGGCGACATCGGCCAGCGAGGCGGACGAGGTGACCGCGACGCAAGGCTTCGACTACGCGGTGGTCGACCTCAAGCTCGGCAACGATTCTGGCCTTACCGTGGTCCAGTCCCTCCACCAGCGCTGGCCCGACACCCACATCGTCGTTCTCACCGGCTACGCCAGCATCGCGACCGCGGTCGAGGCGATCAAGCTGGGCGCTGCGCACTATCTCGCCAAACCCTCCAATTCCGACGACATCGAGGCGGCCTTTCACAGCGTGCAGGGCGATGCCAGCGTACCGGTCGACGGCAGGCGCAGCTCGATCAAGACGCTGGAGTGGGAATACATCCACCAGACCCTCGTCGAATGCGAATTCAATATTTCCGAGGCCGCCCGCCGGCTGGGGCTGCACCGGCGAACCCTCGCCCGCAAGCTCGAGAAGCGCCGTATTTAAGCGGCGCCCCTCAGGCTTGTTGCCTAGGTGCGGCTCGCTAGGGCTGCCCTAACCCGCAGCTAGTGCCCCGCCGCCATGATCGGTGCCATGGATCGATCCGATAGCGAAACCCGGGCAGACCCGTTCCCTGCACGCCGCCGCCACATCTGCGTGGCGCGATGCGCCGAACCGAGCATCACCGGATCGGGCCGGCGCAAGCTCGCACGCCTGCGCGTCAGGCTCGCCGCGCGGATCAGCACGTTGTGCGAGACGCGCCAGACCATCCTCGCCGACCTCTCCCAACGCGGAGCAAGGGTCCTCACCGAGGCTCGCTTCGAGCCGGGCTGCGAAGTGCTGCTCGAATGGGGCGAGCACGAGGCGCTGGGCGAAGTGGTGTGGTGCAACCTCAACCAGTGCGGCATTGCCTTTATCGAACCGATCGAGGAGGCCACCCTCATCGCCACACGCCAGCTGAACGACGCGGCCCGCCTTCCGCGCGAGCGCGAGGTCCTGCGACGCATTGCCCGGCGCTGGGCAAGCGGGACCGACCAGAGCTAGCCTTTACCCTCACCCAAGAGGGTCTCGCAGACCTCACACCGGCATCGCCTCGACAAGCGCCAGATCCTGAAAATAGCGGGCCATCGCATCGAGCGTGCGATCGGACAGCTCGATGAAGGCGCGGCGCCGGTCGCTGTCGTCACAGATCCGCAGGAACAGCCCCGCCTCGGTCATCTGCCCGATCCAGCGCAGCGCGGTGGTCGGCGGCACGCCCGAGGCAATGCACAGCGAGGTGATCGAGACGCGCTTGCCCTCGACACGCGCGGCGGTGAGATCGAGCAGCATTTCCCAGGCCGGATCGGCGAACAAGTCGCCATCGAAAAAGCGCGCGCGCAAATGCCGCTGGCGGATGATCTGCCGCACCAAGGGGGCCGGAGGCAGCCGCGCGGGGTCATGCGCTGCGCCTTCCCATTCCTCGGGCGCTTCTCTCTTTGAGCCCGTCTGCGTCCCGAAGCCGAAAGCGGAGCGCGCCTGCGCCGTGCCTGCACATTGGGCGCCCCCGGAACCGGCGTCACCAAGGCCCGAAAGCGGTGCGAGCCGATCGATGTGGCTGGCGATCTGGCTCACCTGCTCGCTCAGGCGCAACATCATCATGCGGTCCTGCTCGGAGAGTTCGCGAACCGCCGTATCGGGCCAGGAGGCAAGGACCTGACCGAGGGCAATCACTCGTTCGGCACGACTGGGATCGACGAGCAGTACCGGGTCCGACTGGTCCATGCAGGCGAAGATGTCGTCGAGCGCCTCGACCGACGTCGAGACGATCAGCCGTGTGCCGCAAGCCGCTGCCCGCTGGTCGATCGTCGCGAAGGCCGCCAGGCGGCGCGCATCGATCACCGGACAATCGAGCAGGACGATATCGGGCAGGACCACGCTCCCGCATTCGTAGAATTCCTCGAGCGAACCCACCGTATGGACCCGCAGACCGGCTGCGGCGGCGTCCTCTTTCAGGCTGGCCCGCAGGTGCGCGCGATCCGCATGGATGGCAAGGCTGGGCATACCCGCCTGCCCTGCCTCGCCTTCGCCCGCGTTCCCCGCGGCCGACGCGTATGAAAAGTCCAGACCATCGAATTGTGCATTCGCCATAAGTTCGACTCCGTGCTCCTTCATAAGAACAGGAGTAGAACATAAGAAGATCAGGTCAAGAAAACCTCAGATTAAATCCTTGTTACCAGCCGCCAAGTTCCTGACGCACAAGCGTTTCGAGCATGTCGATCCCGGCATCTGTGGCATTAAGACAGGCCAGCGTCGCGAACTGGCTTCCGCCAGACTGCTCGAACACCTCTCGCCCGCGGATCGCAAGTTCCTCGAGTGTCTCGACGCAATCGGCCGAGAAGCCGGGAGCGGCTATGGCAAGACGGCGCGTCCCCGCTTTGGCTTCCTTCTCGAGAACAGCCTCGGTCGAGGGTTCGAGCCACTTCGCCCGCCCGAAGCGCGACTGGAAGCTGGTCTCCACCCGCAACTCGCCGAAGCGCGATGCGAGACGCTCGGACAGAAGCCTTGCGGTCTTGCGGCAGTGGCAGTGATAAGGATCGCCCAGATGCAAGGTACGCTCGGGCATGCCGTGGAACGAGAGCAGGAGCACCTCTGGCACGAAGTCGAGGCTTTCCAGCTGTGCGGTGACGTCGCGCTCGAGCGCATGGATGTGGGCAGGATGGTCGTAGTAGGGCGGCAGCGTACGGGTCGCAGGCTGCCAGCGCATTCCAGCGAGCGCATCGCCCAGCTTGTCGATCACCGAGGCGGTCGTCGCGCCCGAATACTGCGGATAGAGCGGCGCTACCAGAACGCGCTCGCAGCCCGCATCCTTGAGCGCCTGCAACTTGTCGGGAATGGACGGATTGCCGTAGCGCATTGCCCAGTCGACCATGATACCATCACCCAGCCGCGCCTGAAGCGCACGCGCCTGTGCGGCCGTGATCGCGGCGAGCGGAGAGCCCTCCTCGGTCCAGACTTGTGCATAGGCGTGGGCGGACTTTGCCGGCCGGGTGCGCAGGATGATGCCGTGCAGGATCGGCTTCCACGCGATCGGCGGAATTTCGATGACGCGCCGGTCGGAAAGAAACTCGGCGAGGTAACGGCGCACGGCTGGCGCAGTCGGCGCATCGGGGGTGCCGAGATTGACCAGCAGCACACCGACACGGCCGGTCTTCACGTCAGGATGGTCTTGGGGGCGCAACATCACAGGTCCTCGGCAAACAATGGCAGGTGACGGGCGCGGTAGCCCGTGGCCGAATGCAGCGCGTTGGCGATGGCCGGTGCCACGACCGCGACGCCAAGCTCGCCCGGATCGGCAGGCTCGGCCTCGCTCGAGATAAACTCGATCTCAACCTGCGGACATTCGGAAATCCTGGGCAATGTCATCGCCCCCAGCGTCTGCCCCTCGACGCGCCCGCGCACGTAGCGCCCGCTGCAGCCAAGCGCGAGGCCGAGACCGAACACCAGTCCCCCCTCGATCTGCTGGCGCGCGATGTCGAGATTGACGATCCGCCCGATGTCGACAGCGGCGCTCAGCTTCTCGACGCGCACCCCGCTGGTGTCGCGTCGGGCGGTAGCGATGAGCGCGATGCGCCCTGCGCCGATCATGTGGCAGGCGAGCCCCTGCCCGCTCTGGTCGACACCCCCGTCCCACTGCGCGAGCGCTGCCGCGCGCTGCAGGCATGTGGCAAGGCGCGTATCCTCGCCCAGCATGGCCATGCGGAACGAGAGCGGCTCGCGGCCCGCGCGCGCGGCCAGCTCGTCGACGAAGCATTCGTTGAAGAAGGCGGTATAGCCATGTGCATTGCCGCGCAGCCGGGTGGTCGGCAAGGTGATGCGCGCAGGCACGTGGTCGATCTCGACATGGGGAATGTCGTAGACCGGCACCGCCCCTTCGAGCGCGAGCGGATCGGCATCGCCAGCGACCGCATCGATTGCACCGGCGGCGCTTTCCCCGCCGAACAGCCGCCTGCCGAACTCGCGCGCGCTGGCCGGCACCGCCACGCGCGCGCGCCATGCGCCGATGCCGCCCTCGGTATCGGGCCGCGCAGCCATGACCGCGACCACTGGCGTACGGGGATAGCTGGCCCGCTGCTCTTCCGAGCGCGACCATGTCAGCTGGACCGGCTTGCCCGCCTCACGCGCGAGCAGCGCCACCTGCCCGGCAATGGTGCATTCGAGCCTGCGGTCGAAACTGCCGCCGATCGCCATGGGATAGAGCACCACCTGCGCCGGATCGAGGCCGATAGCACGCGCGGCCTCGGCGCGGGTGGTCTCCGGCGACTGGGTTCCGATCCACAGTTCGAGCACGCCGTTCTCGAGCCGCGCGGTGGCGCTCGCGGTCTCGATCGTTGCATGGAGCGCAGGGCTGACCTCGTACCGGATCTGGACCGGCAGGCCGCCGCTGACGAGATCCATTTCGCCCTTGCCAAAGAGCCTCTCGGCGCTGGAGTTGCGCAAGGCATCGTCGAGCGCGCTGTCCACTGCGAGGCTCTCGACCGGTTCGGAATAGCTGAAGCGCGGCAACATGCGGGCGAGCGCGGTCTCGGCTGTCCACCAGTCCTGCGCGAGCGCTGCCACCCAGGCGGTATCGCCGCTGCTTCCCTTCACGATGCGCTGATAGCCACGCATCGCGCGCGCGGCGTCCTCGCGGATCGAATCGAGCGCGCTCGAGCCCGCTAGCGGTGCGTGCCGGATCGAGGCGTAGAGCATGTCGGGCAAGCGCACGTCACCTACGAAAGTCCAGCTCCCGTCGACCTTGGCGGGCAGATCGAGCCGTGGATAGGCCAGCGCTCCGCCCGGAACCGAGCTCCCCGGATTCTCGGACATCGGCTCTGGACGCAGGGGCGGGGCCAGCGGCAAGTCAAGCAACGCCGCCTCGGCGGCAAGCGCTCCGAAGCCGAAACGCTTGTCCCCGTGCGTGACGAGGCCGCGATCGACCTCGCATTCTTCCCAGGCCACATCCCAGCGCGCCGCCGCAGCCTGCATCAGCAGCGCGCGTGCCACCGCAGCAGCCTCGCGCGCAGGCTGCTCGTAGGCAGCGAGCGCGGTACCGTCGGCAGTAACGTTGAAGCGGTTGTCCTGCGCCCAGCGACGGGTGAGCAGGTCCTGCGGATCCTCGACCAGCCGCGGCGCCAGCGGCATCCACATCTCGCTCCACTTCGCAGCGAGCACGGTGTTGGCATAGAGCGCGCTGACCGGCGCGGGCTCGACTGCGACCTGACGCCAGTCGCAGCCCAGTTCGTACGCGACGATCTGCGGGAGCAGCGTCGTCACCCCCTGCCCCATCTCGACTTGCGGCACCGCGACCGTAACCACGCCGTCCTGCGCGATCTTTATCCACGCCCCGAAGGCGCGCTCATCCTCGGAGGGCTGCAGCGGCAGCGGGAAGCTGCGCGGGCGCAGCATCCAGCCCACCGCGAGCCCGCCGCCCGCCAGCGCCCCGATCAATACACCGCGACGCGTGAGAGCCATCAGGCAGCGCCCCCCGATGCCGGTGCGACGGCCTCGAGGCTGTCGCGCACCCGGGCGGCAAGCGCGGCAAAGGCATCGGCTTGTGCCCCCTGCCCGGCCGCGACCGGGACGCCGGCATCGCTCTGCTTGCGAATGGCGATGTCGAGCGGAATGCGTCCGAGGAATGCGATGCCCAGCCGGTCGGCCTCGGCTTCGGCACCACCGCAGCCGAAGGGATCACTCTCCTCGCCACAATGCGGGCATATGTAACCCGACATGTTCTCGACCAGCCCGAGCACCGGGACCTTGCCCTTGGCGAAGAGCTCGACTGCCCGCGTCGCGTCGATCAGCGCGAGGTCCTGCGGAGTGGACACGATCACCGCGCCCGCCGGCTTGAACTTGTGCAGGATGGTCAACTGCACGTCGCCCGTTCCCGGCGGCAGATCGACGACCAGCACGTCGGCATCCTCCCAGTGTGCCTCGAGCAACTGGGTCAGTGCACCCGCCGCCATCGGCCCGCGCCAGGCCAGCGCCTGCCCGGCCTTGGTCAGGTGCGCCATGGAAAGCACCGGCACGCCCCAGCGGCTCGCGATCGGCACCAGCCGCTTGTCGTGGGCTACCGGTTTCTCGTCCTCGGTACCGAGCAGGCGCGCCTGCGAGGGGCCATAGATATCGGCATCGACGAGGCCCACCTTGAGACCGAGCCGGGCGAGCGCGACGGCGAGATTGACCGAGAGCGTCGACTTGCCGACGCCGCCCTTGCCCGAACCGACCGCGATGATGCGCGGCATGGCCAGTTTGCCCGGGTCCCCGGCCTGAGCACCGCCTTCACGGTCAGCAGTCATGGCGACGCGCACCTCGTTTATGTCGCCTTCGCGCTCGAGCACCTTGGTCACGCCGGTCTCGAGCGCCACACGCTGGCGCGCATCGAGCCCGGACGCATCGAGCACGAGGGTCGCCACGCCGTCGACGAGGCGCAATGAAGACAGTCGCTGCGCTGCATCGGCAGGCAGCAGGGCACGCAGGGCCTCGAACTCGTCAGTGGCCATGGACAGGCTTCCTGTCGGCGTATTCGCGGGGAAAGGTGCAATTCATGGCGCTCAGGTGGCCCAGCAATGGAAAAAGGGCAAGGGAGACCCTGTTTTTTGGTCAAAGGGTGTTTTTTGGCACAAGCATACTTATAGATAGCGCCATGAGATTGATCGGTGAAGCAATCACGCGCGCGGGGCTGGCCATGGCCGGCGGGAAGAGCCCTTGGGGCGGTTCCAATGGCAATTCGGGAGATTCCTCCGGAGACGGGTCGAACGACGCCCCCGACGGCGAGGGCCCGGCGGCGGACGGCGAACCCGGTTCTGCGGGCGACAGTTCGCCCGAAGGCGGCCGCGAAGGCCCGCGCAATCCCTGGCTTCCCAGCGGCGGCACCCCGCCGCGTCGCTCGGCCAGTATCGAGGACATCTTCCGCTCGCGCGATCCGCGCCGTTCCGGCGGGGGCGGTGGTCCGCGCGGCCCTGGCAGCAACTTCCCGCAGATGCCGCGCCGTCCCGACGGTTCCTCTTGGATGCCGATGGTGGCGGGCGGTGTGGTCGTCGCCTTCCTGTTCTTTTCCAGCTTCCACCAGCTCGATCCGGGCGAACAGGGCGTCGTCACCCGCTTCGGCCAGTATTCGCACGTGATCGATTCCGGCATCAGCATGACCATGCCCTGGCCGGTCGACTCGGTGAAGGTCGAGGACGTGCGTTCGTTCACCGTCGACACGATCCCCGAGGGCAGCGAAGAAAAGCTGATGCTGACCAGCGACAAGAACCTGGTCGACCTCACTTATCTGGTGCGCTGGAACATCAAGGACCTCAAGAACTACACGTTCCGACTGGCCGATCCCAAGGAGACCGTGCGCGAAGTGGCAGAGACCGCGATGCGTGCCTCGATCGCACAGATCTCGCTCAACGAGGCGATCTCGGGCGAAGGCCGCGCCAAGGTCGAAGGTGACGTGCGCCAGCGCATGCAGGACCTGCTCGACTACTACAAGGCGGGCATCGCCATTCAGGGCGTCGAGATCAAGAAGTCCGACCCGCCGGCCAAGACCAAATCCGCGTTCGAGCAGGTTACCGTCGCCCAGCAGGACGCCGAGCGCGATCGCTCCAATGCCCGCGCCTGGGCCCAGCAGAAGCTGGCCGAGGCCGAGGGCAATGCCGCGCAGTTCGACAAGGTCTACGAGGAATACAAGCTTGCCCCCGAAGTGACCAAACGGCGCATGTACTACGAGACCATGGAGCGCGTGCTGCGTAACAACGACACGGTCGTCGCCGAAGCCGATGGCGTGACCCCTTACATCCCGCTGCCCGAAGTGGCGAGGAAGGCCAAGGCCGAAACCTCCGAAGCCAGCCAGCAGGGAGGTCAGTGATGGACGCGTTCAAGCAGAAATATGCCGGGCTCCTGATCGCGCTGGGCGTGGTCGTGGTTGCCTTGTGGATGAGCGTGATCATCGTGCCCGAAGACCAGCAGGTCGTGATCGTGCGCGGCGGTAAGCCCAACCGGGTCTACAATGCCTACGTGCCCGGCGCGCCCTACGGTGCGACAGATGCCGGTGTCCACTTCCACATCCCCGGCTACGAGCGGGTCATGCGCATCGACAAGCGCCTGCTCTCGGTCGACATGAGCCAGGAACAGGTGCTCTCGACCGACCAGCAGCGCGTCAACGTCGATGCCTTCGCACGCTACCGCGTGACCGATCCGATCAAGATGATCCAGACCGCACGCACCACCGAGAACGTGACGCAGCAGCTCATGCCGATCCTTTCCTCGGTCGTGCGCCAGGAGCTGGGCAAGCGCACCTTCACCTCGATGCTGACCGCCGAACGCGGACAGGCCATGGCGAACATCCGCGACCTGCTCGATTCCGAGGCCCAGCAGTACGGGGCCCGTGTGGTCGACGTGCGCATCAAGCGCGCCGATCTTCCCGACGGCGCGCAGGCCAGCGCCTTCAATCGCATGATCGCCTCGCGTAACGAGGAGGCCAAGACCATCCAGGCCCAAGGCCAGCGCGATGCACGCATCATCCGTGCCGACGCCGAAGCCACCGCGGCCGGCATCTATGCCCGGTCCTACGGCAAGGATCCCTCTTTCTACGACTTCTACCGCGCGATGCAGAGCTACGATGTCACCTTCGACAAGGATGCTGACGGATCGAAAACCCTGCTGCTCGCGCCTGACAACGCCTACCTCAAGCACTTCAGGGCCCCCTGAAACCCGCTTGCGAGTTAATTGAACTGAGCCGGACGCCCCTCATTCAAACCTGGTTAAGCCGCGAGGCTTTCAATCGGGTCAGGGGCCGGCAGGACGGTGACGAGACACCGCCGCAATGGAGGAATCAAAGGACGTGAAGCCCGTGCGATACGCTTATGGACTGACCACCGCGCTCCTGCTCGGAGGCGCAACTCTTTCGCTGGCGACCGGCTACCCGGCCGGGGCACAGGTCGCCCAGAACGAGGCCAGCAAGATGGCGACGATGGTCCCGCGCTCGGGCGCGCCGGACAGCTTCGCCGACCTCACGGAGCAGCTCGCGCCTTCGGTCGTCAACATCTCGACCCGCCAGCGCATCCAGGTGCAGCAGCAGAACAACCCCTTCGCGGGCACGCCTTTCGAAGGCCTGTTCGGCGGCGGTCGTGGCGGCGCCACCCCGCAGACGCGCGAGGCGCAGTCGCTGGGCTCGGGCTTCGTGGTCTCGGCCGACGGCTACATCGTCACCAACAATCACGTGATCACCGCCGATGGCAAGGGCGAGGTCGAATCGATCACCGTGACCACCACCGACGGCACCGAATACCCGGCCAAGCTCGTCGGCAAGGACGCGGCATCGGACCTTGCCGTGCTCAAGGTCTCGCGCGACAAGCCCTTCCCCTTCGTCAAGTTCGGCGACAGCTCGAAGTCGCGCGTGGGTGACTGGATCATTGCCATCGGCAATCCCTTCGGCCTGTCCGGCACGGTTACGCAGGGCATCATCTCGGCGGTCTACCGCAACACCGGCGGCGGCGGCGCCTACGACCGCTACCTCCAGACCGACGCAGCGATCAACCGGGGCAACTCGGGCGGCCCGATGTTCGACATGAAGGGCCAGGTGATCGGCATCAACAACGCGATCTTCTCGCCCACCGGCGGCAGCGTCGGCATCGGCTTCGCGATCCCCGCCGAGACTGCGGCACCGATCGTCCAGAAGCTGATCAAAGGCGAGGCGATCGAACGCGGTTACCTTGGCGTGCGCATCCAGCCGCTCAACGACGATCTCGCCGAAGCGCTCGGCGTCGAGAAGAACAAGGGCGAGTTCATCCAGGCGGTCGAGCCCGACGGCGCGGCGGCCAAGGCGGGCATGAAGGCCGGCGACGTCGTGATCGCCGTCAACGGCAAGGAAGTGAACCGCGACCAGACGCTCTCGTTCCTCGTCGCCAATACCGAGCCGGGCAGCCGCATTCCGCTGACCGTCCTGCGCGACGGCCGCAAGATCACGCTTAACGCCACGGTCGCCAAGCGCCCGACCGAAGACGAACTCAACCAGGCCTTCGATCCGGACGACGATTCCGGCTCCAGCCCCTTCTCCGACCAGACGCAGGACGAAAACGGCGTCGTCGAAAAGGCACTCGGCGTCTCGGTCATGGACATGACCCCGCAGATCGCGCGCCAGCTCGGTGCGACCGATGCGTCCAAGGGCGTCGTCATCGTCACCGTCGACCCCAGCTCGGACGCTGCCCAAAAGGGCCTGCGCCGCGGCATGATCCTGCTCGTCGCCGATGGCAAGGAAGTGAACTCCAAGGCCGACCTCGCCGCGGCCGTCAATGCCGCCAAGAGCGACAAGCGCTCGGCAATGCTCGTGCGCGTCCAGCCGCGCGGGCAGGCGCCGATCTTCGTGCCGATCCGCCTTCGCTGATCCCCGGCACATCATTGAAGCCATGACAGAGCGCCCGGTGAACATCGTTTCACCGGGCGCTCTTTTTGTCCGACAGACGAGAAGTTTCCAGCACTGGCCATCGCCCGCACCGTTTGGCGCAAGACTTCCTTGCGAGGTCGGGAGGACGTGCCCTCCCGATGAGAGGAGGGAGACGACACGATGGACACCTTTGGACTGAGCCGGCGCCAGAGCCTCGGACTGGGCGTGGGGCTGGCGGCAGGTGCAGCCGGATTGCTTGGCAACAGCATGGTCAGCGCCGCGACCGGTACCAAGGTCCCGTTCCGCACGCGGATCGACTTCAAGGACCCCATCTGGAACCGCGATACCTCGCTGCGCATGGGCTCAGGCCTCGATCCCGAAGTCGAGGGCGTGGGCTTCATTCAGGGCGAGGCCTATGGCGTGCGACCGAACGAGCCGGTGCGCCTGCTGTTCAAGGTCGATGGCTACGCGATCAGTCGGCAAATCCCGCTAGGCGACGGGTCATGGCGCCGCCTGCTTCGCGAGATCGTGTTCTACCGCGACCCCGTAACCCGCGAAATCCTGAAGACTTGGGAAAACCCCTATTCGGGCGAAACGGTCAATGTCGTGCCGATCGCCAACGATCCTTTCAACGTGACCGTCAGCGAGTGGATGATGGCACCGCCCAGCTACGGGGGGCTCAACAAGGACAAGCCCGCGCGCCAGCCGCTGCTGCTCGACTGGGAATACGATCCTACCGGAATGCTGGTCCTGCGCACCGGCATCGACATGCAGTATCCCAACGCGCTTCAGCCCGACAAGTGGCCGCGCGAGAGCTCTGGTCCGGTGAACCGCGTGTCCGAGCACTTCATCACTACCATCGATCCCAAGGACGTCGAGAACCCGGACCTGCTCAAGATTCCCTCGCGCGGGGCATGGAGCCGTGTCACTCCGTGGTTGCCATGGATGCTGATGGGCACCGCACCGGGCCACGTCATGTACTTCTGCAACGACGGCTCGGTCCCCGGCGGGATCGACGCCCTGCCCCGCGATGTCGTCGCAGCTGCCAGTGCGATGGACAAGAAGTGGCTCAACGCACCGACCAGGGACGAAGGCGCCTCGCTCTCCAGCCTCGAACACTATGCGCGTCAGTTCACACCCGCCCGTGTCCCACCGGGCTGGACGCCCCCTCAGCCGCCCGCCGAGGCCAAGGTGTTCTTCACCGGCAAACCCTGAGCATAGCAGAGAGGTATACGCGGCTGTCCGCGCAGGACGCGATCACGCCAGCAGGTGACCGCACGATCCATCGCCGCTAGGGGTCGGCGATGGATCTCCCGCTCGAAAACCTGTTCACCTGGCTCGACATCGGCGGACTGTCGGTCTTTGCCGCCAGCGGTGCGCTGACTGCGGCACGCAAGAGGCTCGACTTCATCGCCGCCTGGTTCTTCGCGCTGATCACCGCCGTTGGCGGCGGCACCCTGCGCGACGTGATGATCGATGCCCCGGTATTCTGGATGCACGACCCCGCTCCGGTGATCCTGTGCGGAGTGATCGCGGCCCTCGCCTGGGCGGTGCCGCTGCGCTGGTGGCCCGAGCGCGCGCTGGAATGGCTAGATGCAGCGGGCCTTGCCGCCTACTCGGTCTATGGTGCGGGCAAGGCCCTGGAATGGGGCGTATCGCCGGTGCCCGCCGTGGCCGCCGGCGTGATCACCGCCTGTATCGGCGGCGTGATCCGCGACGTCACTGCGGGTGTGCCCTCGGTGCTTTTGCGCAATGAACTGTACATCACGACGTCGCTTGCCGCAGCCGCCATGTTCGTTGCGCTGACCACGCTCGGCCTGCCGCTGCCACTTCCCTCGGCCATCGCGTTTGCGAGCGGCTTCGTCCTGCGCTGCGCGGCGATCCGCTGGCGCCTCGCGCTGCCACCGCACCGCGGCCACTGAAGCGCCGGGCCGCAGCGACTCGAACACCCACGCACGCGGCTATGCCACCGAATTGCCGTCCAATCCCAGCCGGTGGGCGGCAAGACGGGGGCTCGTACCTTATGCCTCTTCCTTCGCCGCCTCGTGCAGCCACGCTGCGTGGCGCGGGGCCTGCTTGGTACGCGACCACTCCTCGAGCATGTCGTCGGCGACGGCCTTGAGCCGCCCCATCTGGTCTGCAGTTCCGAACTGCCAGGCAAGCTCGAGGCGGTGCCCATTGGGGTCGAAGAAGTAGATCGACTTGAACACGCCATGATGCGTTGGCCCGACGACCGAGCCGCCGCGAGCCTCGACCCGCGCCTTGGCATCGTGCAGCGCCTCCTCGCTCTCGACCTTGAACGCAATATGCTGGACCCAATCGGGCGTTGCCGGATCGCGGCCCATCTCGGGGGAGTTGGGCAGTTCGAAGAAGGCCAGCACGTTGCCCCCGCCGCAGTCGAGGAAGACGTGCATGTAGGGATCGGGCGCGCCGGTCGAGGGAACGGTGTCCTCCGCGATCGCCAGCATGAAATCCATGCCGAGAACGTCGCGGTAGAAGGAAACGGTCTCCTTGGCGTCGCGGCAACGGTAAGCGACGTGATGGATGCCGCCGAGCGTCGGGGCAGCCTTCGCGCTTTCGGGGGTAGTCATGGCATTCTCTCCTCGATGTCTCTTGCACGCATGCCGGCCACGCGGGGCAACCGGCATCGCGCGGAGCGGATCGCGCGGAGCGGGGCGCGCCGTTCTCGGCTGCGCCCCGCTCCCGTGCAGTGCTCAGGCGCCGTGTCAGCCCGCGCTATTCTCGACCTGCAGCACGCCGCGGCGCACCTGGTCGCGCTCGATCGATTCGAACAGCGCCTTGAAGTTGCCCTCGCCGAAGCCGTCGTCGCCCTGACGCTCGATGAACTCGAAGAACACCGGGCCGACCTGCGCCTCGGCGAAGATCTGCAACAGCAGACGCGGCTGGCCGCCTTCGGTGCTGCCGTCGAGCAGGATGCCACGCGCCTTGAGCTCGTTGACCGGCTGGCCGTGGCCGGGCAGGCGTTCGTCGAGCATGTCGTAATAGGTCTCGGGCGGCGCGGTCATGAACGGCACGCCAAGCGCCTTGAGACGATCCCAGGCGGCGACGAGATCGTCGGTGATCAGCGCGATATGCTGGATGCCCTCGCCATTGAAAGCGCGCAGGAACTCCTCGATCTGGCCCTTGCCGCCCTCGCCTTCCTCGTTGAGCGGGATGCGGATCTTGCCATCGGGCGCGGTCAGCGCCTTCGAGGTGAGGCCGGTATACTCGCCCTTGATGTCGAAGTAGCGGATCTCGCGGAAGTTGAAGAGCTTCTCGTAGTAGTCCGCCCAGTAGGCCATGCGCCCGCCGTAGACGTTGTGCGTGAGGTGGTCGATCGTGTCGAAACCGGCACCTGCCGGGTGGCGCTCGACGCCGGGCAGGTACTCGAAATCGATGTCGTAGATGGTCAGGCCACCCTCCTCGCCGCGCTCGTAGCGATCGACGAGATAGATGATCGAATTGCCGATGCCGCGAATGCCGGGCAGGCGCAGTTCCATCGGGCCGGTCTCGACATGGACCGGTTCGGCCGAACGGCTGAGCAGCTCGTCATAGGCTTGACGCGCGTCACGCACGCGAAAGCCCATGCCGCAAGCCGAAGGGCCGTGCTCGCGCGCGAAGAACCAGGCCGGGCTGTGCGGCTCGTAGTTGGTGATCAGATTGATCCCGCCCTGACGCCACAGCTCGACGTCCTTCGAGCGGTGACGCGCGACGCGGGTAAAGCCCATGGCGGTGAAGATCGGCTCGAGCACGCCCTTTTCGGGTGCGGAGAACTCGACAAACTCGAAGCCGTCGAGGCCAATGGGATTTTCGAAAAGGTCAGGCATGCGGTCTCTCCACAAGGATATCGTGATTGTCTGAAAGGGGCTTCTCGCCTTCGAGCACGTCGCCCGCAGGCAGCGCGGGCGTCTCGCGCCAGCGCTCGTAGAGCGGCCCGAAATCGAGGTCGACGAGCGCCTCGATAAGCTGGGGCAGGCTGTCGAGGACGAAGTAGGTCTTCTGGAAGGCGTCGATCATGTAGCCGGTGCGCATGACGCGCAGGGGCTCGAAGGGCAGGCGCAGAACATCCGCATCCTCGATCGAGAAGCGCGTTTCGCCAGATGACGAGATAATCCCGGCGCCGAATACCTTCAGCGCGCCTTCCTCGCGCACCAGCCCGAACTCGATGGTGTACCAATAGATGCGCGCGAGCATCTCCAGCGCGCCCATGGCCATCGCCCGCTCGCCGGCCTTGCCGTAAAGCTCAAGGAAGTCGGCAATGGCCGGGTCGAGCAGCATCGGCACGTGGCCGAAGAAGTCATGAAACAGGTCGGGCTCGACGAGATAGTCGATCTCGTGCTCCTCGCGCAGCCAGCGCGTCACCGGAAAACGGCGATGGGCGAGATGATCGAAGAACACCGCGTCGGGAATGAAACCGGGCACGCCGACGATGCGCCAGCCCGTGCGGCTCTCGAGAATGCGGTTGGCATCCTCGAAGCGCGGAATCGCATCGGCGCAGTCGAGCAGCTTCAGTCCCTCGCGGAACGAGGCACATGCGTGGCTGCGCGCGAGACCCGACTGGCGCGCGTAAAGGCGGCGCCAGCGTTCGTGCATCTGCGGCGTATAGCGGTGCCAGTCCTGCGCGACGGTATAGTCGCTTGCGGCCCCCTCGTACTCTCCCCGAAGTCCGCTCTGGCTTGTCTTGGTGTCGGGCGTCTTCATGCTGCGTAAGGTACCATGCTTCCGGCGTGGTTTTCGTGCGCATTTGCTTCCGGATCGCCACTGCATTAGTGGAATCCACCAGGATTTTGCAAAAAGAGAGACGATCCATGCCGCTCGATGAATTCGACCGTGCCATCATTGCGGTATTGCAGGAAGACGCGCGCATGCCCGTCGCACAAGTGGCCGAACGCGTCTCGCTCTCTGCGACGCCAGTCAGCCGGCGCATCAAGCGGCTCGAGGAAGAGGGCATCATCACCGGCTACCAGCCGGTACTCGACCCGCGACGCCTTGGCCTCGAACTCGACGCCTACGTGCTGATCAACCTCGACGCGCACAGCGACGCAAACATCGAGCGCTTCGAACAGGCCATTCTCGACAGCCCCTATGTCATCGCCTGCCACGCGGTGACGGGTGACATGGACTATCTCGTCCACGTGGTGGCCCGCGACGTCGAGCATCTCTCGCAGATCACGCTCAAGTCGCTGCTGCGCATTCCCGGCGTTCGCGACGTAAAGTCGATCATCGTGCTCGAGACCGTCAAGGCACCCAGGACCCTGCCTCTCGACTGAAGTGGTTCCGCCTGCCGGATTGCTGCACCTGCGAAGGATTGTCCTGCTTCCAGTTTTGGTTCAGTCCTGCGTTGCGCGTGACGCGCCATATTTTTGCCGGGGCCAATCACAGATGAAGTTTTCCGCAGTGCAGCGCTGGAGCGCCCTCATCGCGCTCTCGCTGGTGCTCGGGATCGGCGGCGACCGGCTCGGCATTCCCGCCGGGCTGATGCTGGGTCCGATGTTCGCCGCTATCGCCTTTGCCCTGCGCAACAAGCCGACCAACGCATCGCCCGGGCTTTTCGCGGCGGCGCAGTCGATCGTGGGCTGCCTGATCGCGTCTTCGATGGGGCCCGAGGTCGTCGCGCGCTTCGCCAGCGACTGGCCGATCTTCGTGGGCGGCGCCTTCGCCACGCTGTTCGTCGCCTTCGGGACCGGCGTCTTGCTCGCGAGCCTGCGTATCCTGCCCGGTGCTGTGGCGATCTGGGGCTCGGCCCCCGGCCTTGCCACCGCGATGGTGCTGATGGCCAAGGACAGCGGCGAGGATTTCCGCATGGTCGCCTTCATGACTTACGTGCGCGTGGTCATGGTGACGCTCGGCGCTTCGGCGCTGGCGATGGTGCTGGGCGACGAGAGCGGTACAGGCGCGGTCGCGAGTTCTGCCTCGCAGCCTTGGTTCTGGCCGGTCGCACCACTCCCGCTGGTCGCGACGCTGGCGGTCGCGGCGGGCGGACTCGTGCTCGGTCGACTGGTCCGCCTGCCCGCGCCCAATATCCTGGGGCCGCTGGTGCTGGGCACCGTGCTCCATGCGAGCGGCGTGATCGAGGCCTTCGCCGTGCCGCGCGCGCTGCTTGCACTCGCCTACATGATCGTGGGCTGGGGCATCGGCGCGCGCTTCACCCTCGACACGATCCGCCGCGCGCGCTCGGTCTTTCCGGCCGTGCTGATCGCGGTCGCGGCGATGATGGCGACCTGCTTTGCCTTCGGCCTGCTGCTTTCGCGCGTGGCAGGCGTGTCCATCGCGACCGCCTATCTCGCGACGAGCCCGGGCGGCATGGACTCGATCGCCATCGTCGCGGCGTCCTCGCCGGTCGACGTCGGCTTCGTCATGACACTGCAGACCGCGCGCATGGCGGCCATCCTGCTCACCGGGCCGTGGCTGGCACGCACCATTGCCCGGCACTTTGCCGACAAGCCGATCCCCACGCCCGAAGACGAATAGGCTGACGGGAGGGACCCGCTAACGATCCCTCCCGTCCTGCTTGATCAGCGCGCGAGCAGGTTGCGGGCCTGCCCCGCGATTTGTGCCAGCATGGCCGGGCTCTGCGCGACGTTGCGCTCGGCGCGCTCGACCATCGCGCGGAAGGCGGCCACGGCGGCACGGTTGTCCTCTTCCCACTTCGCCGCAGCCGCGCCGAGGTCGGCCTTGCCCGCCTTGGTCGTGGCGAGGCCCTTGAGGAAGTCGAGCCGCATCTGCTGGAAGTCGCGCGCGAGGCCCGCGACCAGCAGGCGTTCCCAGGGATCGCTCGGGTTCATCATCGCCGCGCAGGCCTGTGCCCAGTCGAGACCGAGCCCTGCCCCCAGCTTGATGAATACGCCGACGAGGCGGCACGGGTCGATCTGCGCGGTACTGGCGAGGTCGGCGAGGCCGACCGCACCATCGAGATCGAACAGCCGCCCGACCATCGCCGCCTCGGCCTCTGGTGCGCCTTGTGCGGTGAGAGTCTCGATCAACGCCTGCGAGTGGCCCTGTGCACGTTCGCCGAGCAGTTCGTAGACATTGGCATCGAGCAGCGCGATGCCGGGCTTGAGACGTGCCTCGAGCTGTTCGGGCGCGGCGCGTCCGGCGCCTGCACGCAGCAGGTCTGCCATGTGGCTGCGTACTGCGGCTGCCGCCCGCTCGAACAGGGCGAGACGCGCATCTTCGGGCATCGCGGCCTCGTCAATCGCCTGCCACAGCCGGTCGAGATCAAACATGCGCGCGGCCAGCGTGAAGGCAGCGGCCACGTGTCCGAGCGAGGCGCCCTCCTCCTCTGCCAGCTCGAAGGGATGGACGAAGCCGAGCCGGTTGACGATGCGGTTCGCCAGCTTGGTGGCGATGATCTCGCGCGCGAGACGGTGCTCCTTGATGAAGCCCTTGTACTTCGCCTGCATCTGCACGGGGAACGCCGCAAGCAGCATCGGCTGGAGCCCGGGGTCTTCGGCGAGATCGCTGTCCTCGATCGCGTTCTGCAATACCAGCTTGCTGCTCGAGAGCAGCACCGCGAGTTCGGGGCGGGTGAGCCCCTTGCCGTCGTGGGCACGCCGGGTCAGGCCTTCGTTGTCGGCCAGCCCTTCGGTCGCGCGGTCGAGGTTTCCGCCTTCTTCCAGCGTCTCGATCAGGCGCATGTGCGAGTGGATCGAGGCGGCCCCGCCCAGTCCGGCGATCGAGAGCGCCAGCGCCTGCAGGCGGTTGTCCTCGAGCACGAGCGCCGCGACCTCGTCGGTCATCTCGGACAGCAGCGTGACGCGCTTCCTCTCCGAGAGCTTGCCCGCGCGCTTGGCCGCGGCCAGCGCGATCTTGATGTTGACCTCGTTGTCCGAGCAGTCGACGCCTGCCGAATTGTCGATGAAGTCGGTATTGATCCGCCCGCCGCGCGCGCGCAGCGCGAACTCGATGCGGCCCGCCTGAGTGACGCCGAGGTTGGCGCCTTCGCCGATCACCATCGCGCCCACGTCCTCGGCATCGACGCGCAGCGCGTCGTTGGCCGGATCGCCGACGGTCGCGTTGTTCTCGCTGGATGCCTTCACGTAAGTGCCGATACCGCCGAACCAGAGAAGGTCGACCTGCGCACGCAGGATCGCCGAGATCAGCGAGACCGGGTCGAGCGCCTCTGCAGTAATGCCGAGCGTCTCGCGGATCTCGGGGCTCAGCGGGATCGACTTCATCGAGCGCGGGAACACTCCGCCGCCCTTTGAGATAAGCGACTTGTCGTAGTCGTCCCAGCTCGAATGCGGCAGCGCGAAGAGGCGGTTGCGCTCTTCCCAACCCTTGGCCGCATCGGGCTCGGGATCGATGAAGATGTGCCGGTGGTCGAAGGCCGCGACAAGACGGATCGACTTCGACAGCAACATGCCGTTGCCGAAGACGTCACCCGACATGTCGCCACACCCCACCACGCGCACCGGATCGGTCTGGACGTCGACGCCCATCTCGAGGAAGTGGCGCTGTACCGAGACCCAGGCGCCGCGCGCGGTGATGCCCATGGCCTTGTGGTCGTAGCCGTTGGAACCGCCGCTCGCGAAAGCATCGTCGAGCCAGAAGTCCTTGGATTCCGCGATGCCGTTGGCAACGTCGGAAAACTTGGCGGTGCCCTTGTCGGCAGCGACCACGAAGTAAGGGTCCTCGCCATCGCGGATGACCACGCATTCGGGGTGGACGACGGCGCCCTCGACGATGTTGTCGGTGACAGAGAGCAGCGTCGCGATGAAGACCTCGTAGCTGGCCTGGCCCTCGACCGCCCAACCAGCCCGGTCGCGCGCGGGATCGGGCAGTTCCTTGGGATAGAAGCCACCCTTGGCGCCGGTCGGCACGATCACTGCGTTCTTCACGCGCTGCGCCTTCATCAGGCCCAGGATCTCGGTGCGGAAGTCGTCGCGACGATCCGACCAGCGCAAACCGCCGCGCGCGACGGGACCGGCGCGCAAGTGAATGCCCTCGACCCGGCGCGAATAGACGAAGATCTCGCGCCAGGGCAGCGGCTTGGGCAGGCCCGGAACGAGCGCGGAATCGAACTTGAATGCCAGCGCCACCTGACCCGCAGGTGCGAAGGCATTGGTCCGCAGCATGGCGAGCACGGTATCGCGATAGGAACGCAGCAGGCGATCGTCGTTGATCGCCTCGACACCCGCCAGCCCTTCGCGGATCGCCTCCTCGGCAGCCTTGCGCGCGGCCTCGCGATCACCCGAAAAGCCGGGCTCGTGGAGCGCGCGGAACAGGTCGATGATGCCAAGCGTGACAGACGGCGCGACCTGCAGCGCATCGACCACGGTGGCGATGCCAAAGTTCATGCCGCCCTGGCGCAGATAGCGATAGAAGGCGCGCAGCCAGTTGGTCTCGCGGCGCGAGAGGCCAAGACCTGCGACGAGGCGATTGAACGCATCGTTCTCGCCCGACCCGTTGAGCACCGCGCACAGCGCATCCTCGATCATCGGCGCGAGGCCGAGCACGTCCTCGAGGCTGCGTCCGAGCGGCAGCTCGAGCGTGAAGTCGTGGATTGTGCCGATGCGGCCCTGATCGAGCGACGTCGGCACTTCGGCAAGAACCCTGAAGCCGAAGTTCTCGAGCGCGGGTACCGCATCGGAGAGCGGGAGCTGGCCGTCTGCCTGGTAGATCTTGAGCCGCAGGTGATCGGGTTCGTGGGGCAGCGCATAGAGCCGCGCGTCGCGTGCGCCCGAACGTCGCTCGTCGTCGGATGCCTCGCTGACGAGAATCTTGCGCAAGTGGGCGATATCGATAGCCGCCTCGGCAGCGCCGTAATCACTGCGGTACCCGAGCGGGAAGGCATCGGCATAGCGCGCGGCAATCGCATTGGCCCGGGCCGGATCGAGATCCTTGGCGAGCAGCACCGCGACCGCCTCGGTCCAGCCGCGCAGCAGCACCTGCAGCTGTCGATCAAGCTCGTCCTCGTCGGGTTCCCTCGCACCGCCCCGGGTGTCGAAAGTGAAGCGAAGCAGTGCGAGATTGCCCGCCTCGACCTGCAGGCTCCAGTCCAGCGGCGGAGCCTCTGTCGCATTCTCGATCAGGCCCTGGATGCGCTTGCGCATATGCGTCGAGACGAGATCGCGCGGCATCCACACGAAGGCAAACAGGTGGCGCATCAGCGGCGCGGTAGCGAGCAGCAGGCGCGGACGCGGACGGTCGACCAGCCCGGTCATCATCGCGGCCAGCCGCTCCACGTCGTCCTCGGCAAGGCCAAGTGCAAGATCGTGCGGCAAGGTGGTCAGGGCATGGGCAAGGGCCTTGCCGGTATGCCCCTTGAGATCGCAGCCGAGCTTGGCCGCGACCTTGCCGAGCAGCTGGCGCAGGCGTGGGACGCGTTCGGGCGGAGCGGCCAGCGCCTCGCTGGTCCAGGTCCCGGCATGGACCGAGATGGCGCTTACCTTGTCGTCCTCGATCACCGGCACGAGAAACAGGTCGAGCGGCACCCGGCGATGGACGGTCGCCATGCGGTTGGCCTTGATCACCATCGGGGCCTGCACCTTACCCGCGGCGACCTGTTCGTCGAAGGCCGCGAAGGCGAGGTCGTAGCTCGCCTCGGAAAGCAGGTCCTTGAGCCCGCGGCGGCAGATGCCCAGCCGCTCGACATGGCTGCCGTCGCGGCGGCGTGTGACATGGCCCATGATCGTGAGCATGCCCTCTGCGAACCAGCGCAGCAGGTCCGACCCCTCGGGATCGCTCACCGCGTTGGCGTCGGCTTCCATCGCCTTGACCATGCGCGGCCAGTCGCTGACCGCGCTGCGCACGTCGGCAAGCGTCGCCTCGAGCTGCTTTTGCAGTTCACGGCGCTGGCGCGCGTCGATGCGCGGCAGTTCAATGTGCATCATCGACTCGCGCCCACCGGTGGCGCCGTTGGCTGCCTTGAGCGAAACCAGCTTGCCGTCCTTGTCGCGCTCGACCGCGACCACCGGGTGCGAGAGGCGGTCGATGACGAGCCCCATCGAGGCCATGGCCGAGGCCACCGAGTCGACGAGGAAAGGCATGTCGTCGTTGATCAGGGCGACGTGCAGGACACGCTTGTCCTCGCCGAAGGAGGCGAGCGAGACGATCGATTCGCCGGGCTTGCGCACTGCCGCTGCGTCGAGGATGAAGTGTGCGGCCTCTTCGAGCCAGCCGTCCGTCGGCATGCCCTCGCCCGGCAGGATTGCCCCACGAATGCATTCGACCAGCGCCTGTTCGAGCCCGGCCTGCGGTATCACCGCCGACTTGCCGGGCGCGCCGCTTTTCGACTTTGCCTTCTTTTCGGACTTTCGTGCTGCGGCCTTCTTGTGCGAGCCGCCAGACACCGTGCCTTCACTCATAACCATCTCCGCCGTGTGCATGCGTGCATGACCTCATGGCCTGACTAGCGCATGCGCCTGATCCCGGGTTCCTTTCCCGGAGTCCTTTCAGCAGATATAGCGTGAACCCAAAGGCACGTCTCGCAACTTTTATGCGTATTTACGCAAGATGCTTCCCGGTTAAGGAAATTGCCTTAGCGCGCCCTTCACGCATGGCGCGGCATCCCGAGCAATCGAGCCCAATGCATAGAGCCCGAACAAGCCGATTGCTTGCCCGGGCTCTTGCTGTCTATCGCCAGAAGATGCCGCCGGTGACGGTCCCGCTTCAGATATCGAGCGCCTCGTAGAGCCAAGGCTGGCTCGCCTTCTGCGCGGCTTCGAAGCGCGTGATGTCCTCGCCCCAGCGGCTCTGGATCATGCCGGTCTCGTCCCAGCCCTTGAGCAGGCGCTCGCGGGCATTGTCGGAGATTTCAAAAGCGACCGTCTCGTCGCCCGCACGGATCGTGCGCGAGACCAGATCGACGTGCATCTCGCCCTCGCCGCAGGCGGCGAGCAGGCGGTCGATGGTCGCGGCATCGAGCACTATCGGCAGGACCCCGTTGCGCAGGCAATTGGCCTGGAAGATCTCGCCGAAGCTTTCCGCGATCACGCAGGTGATGCCGAAGTCGGCGATGGTCCAGACCGCCTGTTCCCGGCTCGACCCGCAGCCAAACTCGCGCCCTGCGACGAGGATGCCGGCACCGCGCGCCTTGGCTTCGTCGATCGGGTTGGGAATGGCATTGCCATCGGGATCGATGCGGCGGTCGCGGCAGAAGTAGTCGCCCAGCCCCTCGCGCTGCATCAGCAGCAGGAAGCGCGCGGGATAGATGATATCGGTATCGATCCGGTTCTCGCGCAGGACGAGGAGCGGGCTGGTGAGCGTGTCGAACGGCTTCATGCCGGCACCTCCTCGAGCTTGCGGACATCGGTGACATGGCCCGTCACCGCAGCGGCGGCGGCCATCGCCGGGCTCATCAGGTGCGTGCGGCCACCGCGGCCCTGACGGCCCTCGAAGTTGCGGTTCGAGGTCGAGGCAGAACGCTGGCCCTCGCCAAGGCGGTCGTCGTTCATCGCAACGCACATCGAACAACCGGCCATGCGCCATTCGAATCCGGCCTCGGTGAAGACCGCGTCGAGCCCCTCGGCCTCGGCCTGCTGGCGCACCGCCATCGAGCCAGGCACGACCAGCGCGCGCACACCCTGTGCGACCCTGCGACCGCGTGCGACATCGGCCGCGGCGCGCAGGTCCTCGATCCGGCCATTGGTGCAAGAGCCGATGAACACCACATCGACCCCGATCTGCTCGATCGCCATGCCGGTCTCGAGCCCCATGTAGGCGAGCGCCTTGGCGTGCTGGCGCGCGGCCTCGGCCTCCACGGGTGCTGCCGGGACGGTGCCGTCGACGGGGGCCGCATCCTGCGGATTGGTGCCCCAGGTCACCTGCGGCGCGAGGCCATCGAGATCGAGCGAGACCGTACGATCGTAGAGAGCGCCGGGATCGCTGGGCAGCGTGCGCCAGTAGTCGGCGGCCTGCGCGAACAGCGCAGGCGACGGCGCCAGCGGAAGGCCGCGCAGATATTCGATGGTGGTCTCGTCGGGCGCGACAAGGCCGATGCGCGCGCCTGCCTCGATCGCCATGTTGCACAAGGTCATGCGCGCAGCCATCGACATGGCACGCACCGCCTCGCCGGTGAACTCGACCGCGCAGCCGGTGGCGAAGCCCGCCCCGTACTTGCCGATAAGCGCCAGCGCGACGTCCTTGGCGGTGACGAAGGGCCCCATCGCGCCGCTGAGCTCGACCTTGACCGTATCCGCACGCTGCTGGACGATTGCGTTGGTCGCCAGCACGGTCTCGCAATCGCTCGCGCCGATCCCGAAGGCCAGCGCCCCGAAAGCGCCATGCGTCGAGGTATGGCTGTCGCCGCAGGCGAGCGTGGTGCCCGGCAGGGTGAAGCCCAGCTCGGGCCCCATGACGTGGACGATGCCCTGGCGCGCATCGTCGAGCGGCACGTAGGGAATGTCGAACTCGGCGACGTTGCTGGCAAGGCGCTCGACCTGCGCCCCGGCGGCATTGCCGGTATCGATCGTCTCGAGCCGGTCGAGGCTGGTCGAAACCGCATGGTCAGGCACGGCGAGATGCGTCTCGCGGCGGTGAACCTTGCGCTCGTTGACGCGCAGCGCCTCGAACGACTGGTGGGTCGAGCACTCGTGCAGCAGGTGGCGGTCGACGTGGATCAGCGCGGCACGGCTCTCGGCCTCGCCTTCGCCCGAGGGAACCTCGGCAATGACATGGCTGTCCCACAGCTTGCGATAGAGCGTACGCGGCGCCGTGGCGGCCGGGGCTGCGGCAGCGTCTGGCTTGGGGGAATTCACTCGGCCTCTCCGATCTCGATGATGACACGCCCGACGTCGCGGGCCTCGGGTCCGGCGAGCAGGCTAAACGCCTGCGCCACATCGTCGAGCGCGAAGCGGCGCGTGACCGTAGGTCGGAGGGACAGCTTGCCAGACGCGATCAGATCGAGGACTTGCGCCTGCCCGGCCCCCGCACGCACGCCGAAGATCGCCAGTTCGCGATCGACGATTTCCCAGTTGCTGACGGGGAGCGCCCCGCCGCCGGTCAGCGCCACGCTCGCCCCGGGAGCGGCGACGGCAAAGGCCTGCGCCATGCCCCATTCGCTGGCAGTGGTCTCCATGACCGCGGGCAGACCGCCCGGCAATGCCACGAGCACCGCGTCGCTGACCGCTTCGCCATGTGCGGCAATCGGGAACAGGCGAGCGGCGCCCAGTTCTCCGGCAAGCTGCGAGCGTTTGCCGCTGCCGCCGATGGCGACGACGTCGAGATCGAGCGCGCGGGCCATGGCCACTGCGCCCAGGCCCATCGCACCGACACCGAGAATGCCCACGGTGTCACCCGCCTTCAGTCCCATGCGGGTGAAGGCATTGAGCGCATCGACCGGCCCTGCCAGCATCGCGGCATCGTCGAAACCGACCGCATCGGGCAGCACGGCGAGCTTGCGCGCCGATACCAGTGTGTATTCCTCGCAGCAGGTCTGGCGCACGAGCGTCTTGAAGGCTGGATCAAGGCACAGGTTCTGCCGCCCGGCCTTGCAGTTGGCGCAGGTACCGCAGTGGTCGAGCGCAAGCGCGCTGACACGATCACCTTCGCGCAGTCCCTCGACACCTTCGCCCAACCCGGCCACGACACCCGAGAAATCGGCGCCGATGCCCACCGGATAGTCCTTTACGTAGCGCCCGCCCTTGTTGAGGTAGGTGCCGACGTCGGTGCCGTAGGGCGCATAGGCCATGACCTTGACGAGGACCTGGCCCGGCCCCGGCTGGGGCACGGGCAGGTCCACGACCCGGATGTCACCGGGCGCGTGGAGCTGGGCTGCCTTCATTCACCGGCTCCGAAGGCGAAGACCATGATCCGCGCGCCGTTCTTGCTTGAGGTGGCAGCCAGCAGCGGCGTGTCGGGCGCGCCCACGGTATAGTCGCCAGCGGCCCAGGTCTCGCCATTGCCGACTAGCGAACCCTCGAGCACGTAAGCCTCCCAGGATGCTCCGAGGTTGCCTGCCTCGCCCTGCCAGCCGGCCGGAACGATCGCCTCGAACGAGCGCGCGCCGGTCTCGGGATCGGTGCTCAGCGGACGCATGGTCCAGCCCTCGGGCAGCGCGGCATCGGCAACGGGCGCGATGTCGGCGACCGTGACCTCGAAGACATGGCCGCGCGGATCGGTCGCGGCGGGCAGCGGGTACTCGACCGGCTGCTCAGGCTCATGGACCAGCTGGAGGACGAGCAGTCCGTCGCTGCGCACAAGCGCTAGCGCACCCTCGCTCGAGCTTTCGTCATGGCCGTGTACGACATGGGCAGGACGGTAGAAGTACACGCCCTTGCGGAAGTGGTGATTGCCATCGAGGGTCACCGCCCCGTCGAGCATATAGACTTCCTCGTAGGCGTCGTGGAAATGCGCCACGCCGCCGCCGTGCCAGCCCTTGGGGATGTAGACCAGATTGGTGACGTGCCCGGTCGCCGCGTCCTCGCCCAGCTTGCGCCGCTTGAGGCCGTGGGTCCCGAGCATCTCCCACTCGAGCGCGTCGCCGCGCACGTGTTCGAGCGGATGCGAGAGCTTGAGTGGTGCTGTCATCAAAGTTCTGCCATCAGGCGGCCGAAGCCGGGAACGTGGTCATAGACACCACAGGCGCGCAGCGCATGCCAGTAGGTCGCGGTGTTGATCGCGATGACCGGCTTGCCAAGATACATCTCGGCAGCCGCGCAGAATCGGATACCCGAGACATTGGTGCCGACCTGGATCAGGCAGTCGACATCGTCGCCATCGAGATAGCGGAAGGTCTCGCGCATCTTGTCGTCGTCGATCTCGGCGATCGCGGTCCAGCTCGGAGCCTGCAGCGGCTTGTCGCGCACGGTCTCGTAACCGTAGTCGGACAGGAAGTTGGCGACCTCGGCATTGGCCGTGGGATAGTAGGGCGAGAAGAACGCGACCTTCTTGATGCCGCCATAGGCCTCCAGCGCAGCGGCGAGCGCCTCGGAGCCGGTCGAGACCTTGAGGCCGGAAACCTCCTCGACGTTCTGGCGCCACTTGAGGGCACCTTCGGCGCCGCCGAAGAAGGTCACTGCCGACATGCCCATGACGAGGTAGTCGGGCGAGCAGGTCAGCACGCCCTTCACCGCGTCGATGGTGTTGTGGCTGATCTCCCAGGCACCTGCCATGAAGGTCTCGTTCGAGACCGCCTTGGCATTGTCGACGACGATGCGGCTGTAGTGGTTGGTCACCCCGTGCGGGCGCAGGTCGTCGAAGTCGGGCTGGACGATCGTGTTGGTCGAGGGCCCGAGCACGCCGAACTTGTAACGGTAGCCCTGGACGTCCTTGTTACGACGCTCGGGCATCACGCGCTGCTTGGTATCGGTCATACGATTTCCTTTTCCTGCTGGAGGCTGGCAAACATCGACTGGCGCATCAGATACTGGCGCCGGGCGACGGGATCGGCATGGACGCGGCGCATTTCGGCACGCTTGGCCTCCTGCGCATTGGGGTCGACCTGCCCCATGGTCTTCATGTTCTCGATGGTCTGGGCCTGGATGAACGAGCGCGTCACCGCCTGGCGCTGGCGCTCGAACAGCGCGAGCGCCTCGCGGTCGGCGTCCTTGCGCAGGATTTGCCACAGCTTGTCGGCAAGGTTCCAGCCATCGTGGATCCCTGAGTTCATGCCGAAGCCGCCCAGCGGATTGTTGAGGTGGGCAGCATCGCCGACGATCGCCATGCGCCCCTTCACGAACTGGTCGGCGACGCGCTGATGGACGCGGTAGATCGTGCGGTGGGTGGTCTCGACATCGCCATGACCGACGATGCGCGAGAAGACCTGCTCCTTGTTGCGGTCGCTAATCAGGTCCTCGTCCGAGGTGGCGCCGTCACCGGGCACCAGCACGCGCCAGATGCCCGGCACCTTCAGGAGCACCAGCCACTCTTCGGGATCGCTGATGTAGTTCACGTAGTCGAGGTCGGGCATGGCCTCCTCGATGGCGTAGGAGGTCGACATCGAAACGAACTTCTCCTCGTAGGTGAAGCCGCTGAAGCCGATTCCTGTCGCCTTGCGCACGACCGAGCGCGAGCCGTCCGCGCCGACCACGAAGCGCGCGGTGATCTCGCGGGTCTCTCCGTCCTGTTCGACCGTCGCGACCACCCCCTCGGCATCCTCGCGCACGTCGAGCAGACGGCAGCCGAAGTGCACGTCCATGCCCTCGATCTCGGCGATGCGCTGCGAGAGCAGCTTGGCAAGGTAGTGTTGCTCGCACTGCAGGCGGAAGGGGAACTTGGTGAAATCGCTGAGCTCGGTCAGGTCGAAGCGGATCGCTTCGCCCGAACGGCGGTCGCGCATCTGGTAGATCGGCGCCTTGAGGCCCATCCCGATCAACGCCTCGGCCGCACCGATCTCGTCGAGCATCTCCAGCGTCGAGGCGTGGATCGTCGAGGCGCGAAGGTCGTGGGCGCAATCAGGCTCCTGCTCGATGAGCGTGACCTTGATCCCCATCGAGGCCAACCGCGCCGCGCAGGTGGTACCAACCGGGCCGGCACCGACCACAAGAACTTCGCAATTGACCATGACTCTACTGGACTCCCCTAATGCAATCCCGATCAGGTCGGCTCAAGCGGCAAACACCGGGACAGTGGCACGCCGCTGTCGGTCTGCCGCACCGCGACCTGCCTCACGATCTTGCATCGCCTTCCCGCCGACGGAACGGCATCGGGGCCAATCATCCGTATCGCGGAGCGAACTATCCGCCATGCGTATACGGGTGCTTGACTCACCCCCCGATTCTGCAGAGCTTTGATCCAGATCAAAACGACAGGAAAAAGCTCCGTGGCCAAGCGCATCCCCCCTTATCCCATCGTTGCCGACGCCCCCTTCGCGCAGGCAGGACAGGTCGACGACGTGCACCAGCACGCCCACAAGAAGCGGGACCTTGGCGAAGGCGATGCGGGCCGGGACGATAGTGCGCGGGACAAGGACGTGATCCGTTCGCTCTCGCGCTCGATCCAGGTCATCCAGGCGATCAACCGCCATGGCTCGCTCGGCCTGACGGAAATCTCGCGCGCGGCGGACATTCCCTATCCAACCGCCTATCGCATCGTGAACACGCTGATGGAGGAAGGCCTCGTCGAGCGCGAACCAGCGCGCAAGCGCTATCGCCCGACGGCACTGATCCAGACATTGTCGTGCGGCTTCCAGAATCACGACCGGCTGGTAGGCCTCGCCCGTCCGCTGATCGGTGCCTTCACGCACGACTTCCACTGGCCGCTCAGCGTTGTGACCCGCGTCGGCAACAAGATGGTCGTGCGCGATTCCACCAGCACCCAGACCACGCTGACCTTCAACAACTACTATCCCGGCTGGCAGGTACCATTGCTCGCTTCGGCCTCGGGCCAGGCCTATTTCTCCTTCGCGAGCAAGAGCGAACAGGAAGAACTGCTGCTGCAGTCGCGCTCGCGCCAGCAGATGCTCGACGCGGTGATCCTCAAGGAGTTCGAGAGCGGCAAGGCGCAGCAGCGCATCCGGGAGCTGGGCTATGCCGCCGTCGCGCGCACGCCCTACTCGGCCAACCCGGGCAAGACGTCCTCGATCGCCGTACCGATCTTCGAAGGCGATCAGCTGCTCGGCGCACTGGCGCTGGTCTACTTCGCGAACGCGATGCCGCTCAGCGAGGCGATCGACAACTACCTCGAGCCGATGCTCGAGGTATCACGCTCGATCAGCGAGGGCCTCTCGGCCATGCCGCTCGGCCTGACCGCGTTCGACGAGGCGGCGGAATAGCCAGGCCGCGACGGTCGCGAGCGCGATCAGCACGGTGCACAGGATGAAGCCGTTGCGGTAGCTGCCGAAGACATCGAACAGGTGGCCCGCAACCCAAACCCCGGAACCGGACGAAATTGCCTCGAAGATGATGAAGGCTCCGGTCATCTGGCCAAGCCGCGGGCCCGCGAAGGTGTTGGCGATGACGACCTGGGTGAGCACGTAGCACCCGGCCCAGCCGGCACCGAGCAAGACCAACCCAACCATCGCCACCGCGGGACCGCCCAGGCTGAGCAGCGCAGCACCTATGAAGAGCAGCAATTGCTGCGAATTCCAGATCCTGTTGGTACCCCAACGCTCCGCTGCGGCACCGACCAGCACCTTGCCCACCAGCCCGGTCATGAACACCAGACTGAGGCCGAGCGCTGCGCGGGTGGCAGTCAGGCCAATGTCCTGCAGGTAGAGGAACAGGTTGAGCAGGAACGCCGTCGAGGCAAAGAAGGTACCGAAGGTCGCCGTCAGCAACAGCCCCAGCGCGAGCTTGCGCCGCGGCATCGTGGCGAAGGCTCCGAGCAGCGATTCGCGCGATGCCGGTGCAGCGCCATCGGCCCGCTTAACCCGGCGCTCGACCGGCGGCGAGCGTACCAGCAGCGCCGCGACGGGGACCATCGCCAGCGGGACAAGCGCTGCCATGCGGAGCACCGAACGCCAGTCGGCATGTTCGAGCGCGAGAACCGTCAGCGACGGGAAAATGGCCATGCCGATGCTCGTGCCCGACAGCGCGATCGAGGTCGCCAGCGTGCGCAGCGCCGTGAAGCGCGCCCGGATCATCAAGACCACGATCACCACGTGTGACGATGCGAAGGAGAGCCCGAGCAGGATGTACAACAAATAGATCTGCCCGATGCTGCGCGCATGACCATAGGCAGTGAGCGTCGCAGCGAGCAGGAGCAGGCCGGCGAGCACGATATTGGAAGGGCGCACGCGACTGGTCAACAGTCCGACGAGCAGCCCGGACATGCCCGAGGACAGCAGAAAGATCGTCTCGCGCAGCTTGAGCGCGCCGCGCGAGATGCCCAGATCCGCCAGGATCGCGGTATCGAGCGCAGGCAGGCCGGCAGAGATGATGCCGTGGCACACCGTCATCACCATCAGCAGCCCGGCGATCATGACCCACGCGCCGCGGTCTACGCGCCCCGCCCTGGCAGTGTCGGTCTCGCGATTCTCGGGAGAGTTTTCGGGGCTGCCGGTCAATGTCGTAGTCGTCATGTTCCCACGCTGCACTTCCCCGGGCAATTTGACCATCATTTCACCCGGCCTGCATCCGCATCACGGATAGACCCCGGTACACCGGTTGTCCCGTGCGCGCGCAATGCCCAGCGCGCACGGGCATGATCCGGCAAATCGTCTGCATCGCGCGGACAGCCGGAACGCAAGATCAACATCGGGTACTTCCTCCCAAGGGAGCGGGCCCGCCGCCAGAAGGAACGAGCACATGCAGGACACCCGCCTGTACGACATGGTCAAGTCCGGCCGCTTCATTACCGCGCCCGGCATCCAGGACATGATCACCGCGGTGATCGCGCGCAAGGTCGGCTTCGATGCGGTCTACGGCTCGGGCTACTGGCTCACCGCCAGCGGCCTCGGCCTGCCCGACGCGGGCATCGCCTCGGTCACGCAGATGGTCGACCGCATGGAAAAGCTCGTCGAGAGCGCCCAGACCCCGGTGATCGCCGATGCCGACACCGGCTTCGGCGGCCTGCTCAACGTCCACCACACGGTCAAGGCCTACGAGAAGGCCGGGGTCAGCGCGATCCAGATCGAGGACCAGGAATTCCCGAAGAAGTGCGGCCACACGCCGTTCAAGCGCGTCATTCCGGTCGAGGACATGGTCGAGAAGATCAAGGTCGCCTGCGACGCGCGTTCGGACGAACGCTTCCTCATCATCGCGCGTACCGACGTGATGCAGAGCGGCGGCTACAACGCGGTCGAGGACCGCATGGGCGCCTTTGCCGAGGCAGGCGCGGACATCCTCTTCCCCGAGGCCCTGACCAACACCGACGACATGCGCCGCATCTGCAAGGCAGTCGACAAGCCGATGGTCGCGAACATGGCCGACGGCGGCCTGACCCCGATCCGCCCGGCGAGCGAGCTAGAGGAACTGGGCTTCAAGATGGCGATCTTCCCGGCGATGACCTCGCTGGTCGCCGCTGCCGCGGTCGAGAAGGCGCTGATCAGCCTCAAGCAGACCGGCACCAGCCTCGAAGGCCCCGAGATGTTCAACTTCAAGGAATTCTGCGAGCTGATCGGCTTCGACAAGGTCTGGGAATTCGAACGCAAGTGGGCCAAGGACTGAGGCCCTGACGAAAAAAGGGGGCGCCGGCGTTTGCCAGCGCCCCTTTTTTTCATGTCTTGGGACCGCGCCCTATCGCATGTCAGGAAGCGCGGTCGGCCTCGGGCGCACGGATCAGGTCCCAGGGGCCATCGTGCCATTCGAGCAGCACGCAGCCACCCTCGGTGCGCTCGTTGAAGCCATGGATCGAACGCGCCGGGTTCCACAGGAACGAGCCTGCGCGCATCGGTCGCGAATCGTCGGGCTGGATGTCCCCCTCGACGCAGAAGATCTCTTCCTCCACCGGGTGCCAGTTCGCGCCGCCCACGCCGCCGAAGCCGCCCGGCACCTTGAGCAGCCGGGTATCGGCCCCGGTGCGTTCGTCCAGCCACAATACGCGCCTCTCGAAACCTTCGAGCAGCTTACCCGCAACGACCGGCACGAACGGCTCGATCGCAAGGGCATCGGCGTGAAGCACCGGCTCGGGCGACGTGCCTGCGGCCACCGGTGCATCGACGATGACCAGCATGTCGCAGTCCTCCAGTGCGGCGAGCGGCAAGGGGCGATCACCGGGCAGGACCGCGAAGCCCTTGGGCCCGAGCACCGTTTCGCCAACGCGCAGCCGTCCCGAAAGCACGAACACCTGCGTCAGCGCCCCGTCCTCGCGAGCGCTTTCGCCGCTCCACCCCGCGGGCGGCATGGCGATCAGCGAGCGAAGGCCACCCGTCGCCAGCCGCCGAAGGACCAGCGCGGGCACATCGCAGCCCTGCCAGGGCGCGACCACCTCGGGTGCAAGATCGTCGCGGTGGACGCATTGGGAGATGTCGTAGGCCAGTTCTTCGTTCACGCCGGGTCCCCGATCGGTTTCTGGATGCTGGGCAGGAGCGCAACCCTTGCGACTTCAGGCCTGCACCTGCCAGACTCGGCCTTGCGCATTATCCGCAATCCGGACGTCGCCCTTGCACCCGCTGGTGACATCCGGGCCAATCTGTGACCCAAGGGCACAGCACAAGAGCGCCAGAAGGTCTAGGAGAACACATCATGCGGCCACGTATTGTCGACTTGCGGGTGGACGAAATCGAATGGGCACCGCTCGGCCCTCCGGGACTCTATTCGCGCCTGCTCAGCCGCGACGAGGAGACCGGTGCGCGCACTGCGCTGCAGCGTCTCGCCCCGCAGGACGGCTACAGTCCGCCCGACGTCGCCCACTATCACCACACCTACGAGGAACTGCTCGGCGTCACGGGCTGCTTCAGCTTCGATTCGCGCAACTGGGTGCGCCCGGGCAGCTACCTGTTCCATCCTCCCCGCACGGTCCACGGCTTCGCCAGCGCGATCCGCGAGGAATCGACCTTCCTCTCGCGCGTCGGTCGCGATCTCGACTTCAACTTCGTGGAAGAGCCCGAGCACGACGATCTCTACGTCGTCGAGGGCGCTCCGCCCCCGCGCGCGCCGGTCGCGATCGGTCCCGAGCAGTCGCTCGAAGGCTTCGGCGAGGGCGATTTCCTCGGTGCGCTGGCGCAGGTCCGCCCGCTCAGCGTCGACCCCCAGATCGGCGAAGGGTCTGCCTTCGTGAAACTGCCCAAGGGCTGGAAGAGCGAAGCGACCAAACTCGACTACTACCTCGAGATCTTCGTCATGGAGGGGGGGCTCGGCGTCGACGGCGGCGATGCCTCGCCGCGCCGTTCGTACTTCTTCTATCCCCCGGGCGAGCCGATCAACGCCTTCGAAGCCGGGTCCGACACGCTCGCCTACGTCAATTTCGGTGAGCCGGTGCCCCAGTGAGCGATACCTCCATGACTGCCCCGAAGGCTCTTGTCGTGAATGCCGCCAGTCGCGAGGGCGCGATTGCCGTGCAGGCGCTGTCGGATCACGAGATTACCGAAGTTCGCCAGCCCTTCGCCGACGCGAAGAGCTGGGAAGCATTCGCTGCGGAACTGAAGGGCCATGGCATTGCCTTCGACGTCATCGTGCACTGCCCGCTCGATGGCGAAGGTCCCGACGGTGTGGAGGCCGAGATCCTTTCGGCCTGGCTCACCGCCAAGTTCGCGATCGAGGTCGCCGCGCCCGGCGAGCCCGCCCTGCTCACCCTCACCCGTGAGCAGCGTGGCGCGAACCCCATCGATGCAGATGCAGCGGGCAATGGCATCCGTTTTGCACTGCGCGCGGCCATGCTAGATGCATCGGTCCGGGACGTGCATCTGCGCTCGAACCGGCTCGCCATCGCCAGCGACACCGACGAAGCGCGGCTGGCCGAGGCGATCCGCGCCCTCACCGATGCCCGCGCGAGCTTCGTTGCCGGCGCCGACCTGGCCTTCGACGCCCCGCTCGCGGCAGCACCGCGCATCGCCGAGAGCGGCACGAGCCTCGCCGGGCGCACCGTGCTGGTCACCGGCGCGACCTCGGGCATCGGCCGGGCCAGCGCGATCGAGATCGGGCGGCAAGGCGGCTTCGTCGTCGTCGGCGGGCGCAAGCCCGATCTCGCCGAGGAGACCCTGACGCTCGTGCGCGAGGCTGGCGGCGAGGGCATGTTCGTGCGCCTCGACGTGACCGACCCGCAGGCATGGCAGACCGCAGCCGAGACGATCGCCGCAACGCGTGGCGCACTGCACGGTCTCGTCAACAATGCAGGCGAAGCCAAGAACCTGCCGATCGGTCAGCTGAGCGACGAAGTGCCCCGCTTCCTCGTCCACCTCAACTACGGCGGCTGCCGCCTTGGCATGGACAGCCTGCTCGACCTGCTCGCACAGGACGGTGGCAGCGTGATCAACGTGGCCAGCGTCGCAGGCATGCGCGCAGGCTACGGTGGCTCGGCCTATGGTGCCTCCAAGGCCGCCATGATCGGGTTGAGCAAGAGCTACGCACGCGAGGTTGCGGGCCCGCGCGGGGTGCGCGTCAATGCGATCCAGCCGGGGCTCATCTGGAGCGATTCGGTGATCGACTCGCTCGGCGAGGAAGGCGCGGCGAAGTTTCGCGAAATGATCGAGGGAAAGACCCCAATCGGCCGCGTCGGCACCCCCGACGAGGTCGGCCGCTTCGTCGCCTACCTGCTCAGCGATGCCGCAGCCGGCATCCACGGCCAGGCCATTCCGGTTTCAGGGGGGCTCGAACTGGTCCATCCCTGAAACAGACCGGTTCGAGACAGGGAAAGGGCGCGCGAAGCACACCGCTTCGCGCGCCCTTTCTTTGGTTTTCGCTAATGCGAAACCGGACGCTCAGTCGCGCTTGGGCGGAATGAAGGGACAGGTCTCCATCTTCTCGAGCAAGTCAAAGGCGAAGATGAACTTGGCCATGCCGCCCAGAACCGCCATGATCACCCCCAGCTCGACCAGTTCCGCGTCGCTGAAGCTCGCTTTCAGGCGCTCGTAGAGTTCGGGTGTCACCGCGCCGAGCTGGTTGGTCAGCACCATTTCGTCGGCGAGCGCCAGAGCCGCCTTCTCACGCTCGGTGAAGGGGCCGTTCTCCCAGTCCATGATCGCGTCGAGCTGTTCCTCGCGCAGCCCCGCCTCGAGCGAGGCAAGCCGGTCGCCACGGTTGCACGAGGCGCAGCCGTGCACGTTGGCGAAGCGGAAGCGCACCAGCTCGACGATCTGCGGATCGACCCGCCCCGAGGCGTAGAGCTTCTTGTAGAAGTCCTCGATGTACCAGTCGTAGACCGCAGGCGCATTGCCCATGACCTCGGTGAAGGTGGCATCGCCATGCAGGTCCATCGAGCGATCCCACGAGGCCTGCATCTTTTCCGACAGGTCCTCGCGCGCGATGCGGCGGAATGGGGTTTGCGGTTTCATCGAGGGTGTCTCCTCAAGAGGTGGTGTGGTGGTGATAGCCCGCCGCAACGATATTACAGGCGCGGCCTCAAGACGAAGGGGCCCCGCCCAGTGGACGGAGCCCCCTTTCATTGTTCCGATCCAAGAAGGATCAAGGCGATCAGAAGTCCTTGATGAAGCGGATACCGCCGGTGCGCGGTGCCGGCGCCGTGATGTATTCGCCGTTGGTCGTCGAGGGGTTGAACGAACCCCAGAAGCGGCTGAAGTCGGGCGTCAGGTCGTTGAAGATGTTGCTGACGAAGACCAGCGCCGTCCACGAACCGCCCTTCAGGCCCATCTGCGCATCGGCGGTGAACTTCTGGTCGAGCTTCACGCGGTTGTCGAAGCGCGCATAGCGCGAGCTGCGGTAGTTGCCGGTGCCCTCGACGAAGCCGTCCAGGTCACCCGTAATCGGGGCCTCGACGTGAGCCGTGAAGTTGGCCGAGTGCTTGGGCACCAGCGGCACGCGGTTGCCACCGAACTGGCGATCGGTACCCGCGGGGGCCGGGAACACGTCACGCGCCTCGAAGTCCTTGAACTTGGAGTCGGTGTAGGCGTAGTTGCCCGAGAGCGTCAGCCACTCGAACGGACGCGCCGTGGCTCCGAACTCGGCGCCCTTCACCTCGGCATTTCGCGCATTGATGATGTAGTTGAGCGTCACGGCCGACGAGGTCGGGCATTCGGCCTCGGGGCCAAAGGGGCTCAGGTTGCCGTAGCATACCGTCGTCACCTGCAGGTTCTTCCAGTCCGAATAGTAGACGTCGGCTTCGAAGCTCAGATCGCCGTTGAGCAGCGATCCCTTGGCGCCGACTTCGTAGGTCCAGATCGACTCCTGTCCGAACGGGCGCAGGTCGTCGCGCACCTGGCCGGTGTTGAAACCGCCCGGCTTCGAGCCCTTGGCGGCGCTGGCGTAGATGTTGAAGTCCGGCGAGACCTTCCACGAAGCGCTGAACTTGGGCAGCCAGGCGTCGAAGCTGGTCTTGCCGCGGAAGTCGATCTCGTTGGTGCCGGTCAGGAACAGCAGGTTCACACCGGTCGTCGCCGCTGCCGAGATGACTTCGTGGTTGTAGCGCAGTTCGCCGGTCACGGTGATCGCGTCGGTGAGGTCGAACTCGAGCGAGCCGAAGCCCGAATAGGTGTTGGTGTTAAGCCGGTTCACACGTCCCGGGATGTTCTCGCGGGTGCTGGTGATGAAGCTGTTGGCCCCGACGAAGCGCGAATAGTCGACTTCCTCGTAGTTCTCGTCGAACACGTAGCCACCGACCATCGCGCGGAACGCACCGCCGTCGTAGCTCAGGCGCAGGTCAGAGCTGATCTGCTGAAGGTCGTTGTCGAAGTCGAAGATGCCGACGCAGACCATCGAGAGGCAGTTGACCAGCCCACCGCCGAGATCGACACCCTGAGGTTCGTTCTGCGGCTCCTTGTCGAAGTCGAACTCGAGGCGCCCCTTGGTCTTGTTGTAACCCGAGAGCGAGTTGAGGACGAAGCCGTTTCCGAAGTCGTACTCGAGATCGAGCACGCCGCGATAGGTCTCGGAATTGTTGCCGGCGTAGCGGTGATCCGAGGACATGTTGACCTCGTTCTTGTCGAACGTTCCCTCCGTGATCGTGTTCACGCCGTAGAGCGAGGTGTCGGCACGCGGAATGACGTAGCCTGCGCCCGGACCCGCGTTGTTGTTGAGGTAGCTGGCGCGGATCTTGCCGGTGAAGCCACCGTCCTCGATCAGGATCGTGCCACCGAAGCCGTAGGTCCGGTTGGCATCGAGCCCCTGCCCGTTGCCGGGATTCTTGTAGAAGCCCGCGAAATCGCGGTAGGTCGCCGAGAGCTTTGCCGCAACGGTATCGCCGATGATCGGGCCGGTGATGTGCGCGCTCGCTTCCTGCTGGCCATAGGCACCCATGGCGAGGTTGACCGTTCCGCCGAGGTCGAACTCGGGGTCCTTGCTCACGAAGCTGATCGCGCCGGCAAAGGCGCTGCGGCCGAAGTAGGTGGCCTGCGGTCCCTTCACGACCTCGATGCGGGCGATATCCATGAGCGCGGTCGCGTTCTGGTTGCCGCCGCCACCGACCGTGGTGTTGAGCGAGACGCCGGTGGTGTCGATACCGTCGACGATCATCGCGACGTTGGAGCGCCCTTCGATCAGCGCGACACCGCGAAGGCTCGGACGCACGTCAGCGGGCGATGCGCCGGTGTCGAACTGGAGGCCAGGGGTCATCGCCGCGACGCTGGACATGTCTCGCACGCCCTTGCGCTCGATGGTGTCCTGCGAAACCACGTTGATCGCGACCGGAATGTCCTGAAGCGATTCCTCGCGGCGGCGTGCCGTCACGACAATGTCATTGCCCGAGGCAGCAGGCGCAGTGCTCGCGGCTTCCTGGGCAAGCGCCGGAGTGGCGAGAAGCGAAACTGTCATGATTGCTGCGTAGGAACAGCGGTTAAGCAGATTACCGGACATGTGCGTCCCCCTTGATGGATATCGTTTTCTAAGGCTCTTGCGTCGCCAATTGTTATCCGTCGAGCTGTCTGTCCGGACAATTTTAGCACCGCCAATCATCCGCATTGCGGATGATTGACGGTGCAAGCCCGGAAAATCACCGAAACCCGGGCCACTCCGAGAACCTCATTTGGCGCAGCAGTTGAAAATGGCCGCGGATGCGCGCCTGCCAACTGCGACCTTTTTGCCGCACCCGGAGCAAAGCGACGATCACCGGGTAGCTCTGATTCGATGCCATCGAGGTCAGCCGCTGCGCCCAGGGGAGCGCTCGTTTGGTAATCGAGAACAACCGCGCACGTTTCCCGAAACGAAAAAGGGCGCCGCCTTGAGAAGCGACGCCCTTCTTGAACGGCCGAAGCGTTATGCGATCAGGCCGTGAAGTCGATCTCGTCGGCCTGTTTCACTGCGCACAGCACGCCGAAGGCTTCGAGTTCTGCCTCGTGGGCAGCGAGCGAGCCCGCAGCACAGGCATCGGCAATGACCGTTACCGCAAGCCCGCGATCGTGTGCTTCGCGGACGGTCGAACTGACCGCCAGCGTCGTCGAGATGCCGGCGATGTACAGTTCGCTCACATCGTGCTTTTCCAGCTCGGCATCGAGGATCGTCTTCCAGAAGGGGCTGATCTGATGCTTGAGGATGATCGCCTCGTCAGCAGTCGGCGTGACGGAAGCGTCGAAATCGACACCGTGCGTTCCCAGTTGCAACGCGCCCGAACCCTTGAACCCGCCGAACAACGGCGAACGCTCCGGTGCTTCGGGAAGGTCGGGCGCACTGAATGCAACCCGTACGTGACCGACCGCAACGCCAGCCGCGCGGGCCTTGGCCAGAACCTTGGCTGCATTGCCCAGCACATCGCGGCGGGCGATTTCGCCAGCCATCGGCTCGTGGCTCACGAGATCATTGATGAAATCGATCAGAATTAGATATTTGCTCACGCGCTCGTCCTCACTGGCTGGCGGTTGCGGCGCAAATGCCGCTCCTGTTTCCATGACCTACTATGCGGCCTCGGTGCCAGAAGCCACTGCGTTCGCAGTCGCTGACCGGTGACCAACGGGCCAGTCTTGGAATCTGTCCGCATTGCGGAAACCGATCCTGTCGCTGGCCGCGCGAAACGCAGGCCCGGGTAGGTCTTACGGCTAAGCCGCGAGTTGATCTGCAGCGCCAAGGGCAACCCGACACAGCTTCCGAAGGATGAACAGCTGCGCACGACTATCCACCAGGCGGATTGCGCAGGATCGAAAACTGGCCTGCCACGCGCACCCAACCTACCCCACGCAAAGTTTCTGAAATTCCCTCAGACTCTGACGACCTTGTCCCTCTCCGGCATTTGCCGGGGGGGGATTTTTTGTGCGCCGGCGCTTCCCATATCAACTGCATCCATCCGCGCGCGTGCAACCGCGCAGCCTCCGCCCGGTTGCCGAGACAGCAGCCGCAAGCAGCAGTGAAGTGAGACATGCCCATGCAAACCCGCCCCGAAACCGACAGCCTTGGCCCGGTCGAGGTTCCCGCCGAAGCCTACTGGGGCGCGCAGACCCAGCGCAGCATCGAGAACTTTCCCTTCGCGGCGAGCGAGCGCATGCCGGTCGGCATCGTCCATGCCATGGCGCTGGTGAAGCAGGCAGCCGCGCGGGTGAACCGGCGCCACGGGCTCGATGCCAAGCTCGCCGATGCCATCGAGCAGGCCGCTGATGAAGTTGCCGCTGGCAAGCTCGACGAGCAGTTCCCGCTGGTCATCTGGCAGACCGGCAGCGGCACACAGACAAACATGAACGTCAACGAGGTCATCGCGGGGCGCGCCAACGAGATCCTGACCGGCACGCGCGGGGGCAAGGCGCCTGTCCATCCCAACGACCACGTCAACAAAGGCCAGTCCTCGAACGACAGTTTCCCGACCGCGATGCACGTTGCTGCCGCGCGCGCCGCGACCAAGGCGCTGGTCCCTGCGATGGAACGCCTCGAAGCCGCCCTGCTCGCCAAGACGAAGGCCTGGGACGACATCGTCAAGATCGGCCGCACGCACTTGCAGGACGCAACCCCGATCACGCTGGGGCAGGAATTCTCGGGTTACTATGCGCAGGTCCGCCTCGCCCGCACGCGCACCGTGCCGATGATCGAGCACGGCCTGTGCCGCCTCGCCATCGGCGGCACCGCAGTCGGCACCGGGCTCAACGCGCCCGAGGGCTTCGGCGAGGACGTCGCTGCCGAACTGGCCGCGCTGACCGGGCTCCCCTTCGTCTCGGCACCCAACAAGTTCGAGGCGCTGGCGAGCCACGACACGCTCGTCGATTTCTCGGGCAGGCTCAACACGCTTGCCGTCGCGCTGACCAAGATCGCCAACGACATCCGCTGGCTCGGCTCGGGCCCCCGCTCGGGTCTCGGCGAACTCGAGCTGCCCGCCAACGAGCCGGGCAGCTCGATCATGCCCGGCAAGGTCAATCCGACCCAGTGCGAGATGCTGACGATGGTCGCGGCGCAGGTCATCGGCAACCACCAGGCGATCACCGTGGGCGGGATGCAGGGTGCCTTCGAGCTCAACGTCTTCAAGCCGCTGATCGGCGCTGCCACGATGCGCTCGATCGACCTGCTCGCGACCGGCATGGACAGCTTCATCACCCGCTGCCTCGACGGGCTCGAACCCAACCGTGCGCGCATTTCCGAACTGCTCGGCAACTCGCTGATGCTCGTCACCGCGCTTGCGCCCGAGATCGGCTACGATGCGGCTGCCAAGATCGCCAAGCATGCCCACGAAACGGGCCAGACCCTGCGCGCGGCGGGCCTCGAGCTGGGGCTCGTCGATGCCGAGACCTTCGACCGCGTGGTGCGGCCCGAAACGATGGTGTAGGGGCCAGCGTCATATTCCACGGCTAGAAGGGGCAGGTCGCCCCTTCGCTTTCAGACTTGCACAGGATCACATCATCTTGACCACCGCGCCGCTTGCTGCCGCCGACCTTGCAGACTTCATGCCCGAGGCGATCATCTTCGACATGGACGGGACCCTGCTCGACACCGAAGCGCTTTACCGCCGTTCGCAGCGCGAGGCGGCAGCGACGCTCGGCCACGACCTGCCCGAAGACGTGCACCGCAGCTTCGTGGGCGTCCACCGCGAGGTCAACGACCAGACGCTGCGCCGCCTGTGGGGCGAACACGCCGATATCGACGCCTTTAACGCCGAGGCCGAAGGGTTGTTCAACGCGCTGTGGCGCGAGGGTGTGCCGCTGCGCCCGGGCGCGGTGCAATTGCTCGAGATGCTGCAAGGCACCGATCTGCCTGTCGGCCTATGCACGTCGACCCGCAGCCCGATCGCACAGGAGAAGCTGCGGTTGGCGGGCTTCATCGATCTGTTCGATTCGATCGTCACGCTCAATGACGTCGCCAACCCCAAGCCGCATCCCCAGCCCTACCTGATCAGCGCGCGTAACCTCGGTGTAGACCCGGCGCGCTGCGTGGCGGTGGAGGATTCGCACAATGGCCTGCGCTCGGGTGCCGCCGCCGGGATGCGAGTGCTCTTCGTCCCGGACCTGATCGAAGCGGACGAAGAGGCCCATGCCCTCGCCCATGCCGTGCTGCCCGACCTCGACCGGGTCGGCGACTGGATCGCGGCAGCGCTCGCGCGCCGTTAGCCGCGCCACTCGCGCCGGTCTTCGGCGGCGCGCAGGACCTCGTAGGCTAGCTGGTAGGTCTGGAAGGCCTTGGCCGCCTCCTCGTCGCCGGGGCGCACGTCGGGGTGGACCGCCTTCGCCTTGGTCCGCCATGCCTTGCGCACCGCGTCGAAGTCGGCGTCGGGATCGAGCCCCAGCGCTTCGAGCGCGCGCAGCTCGTCGCGGCTGCGGGTGCCGTCGCCCGAGCCCGCCCAGCCATAATGCGCCGATTCCTGATAGCCCGCCGCTTCGGCGCGCTCGCTCGCCTCGCGCTCGGCGGCAGCTTCCTTGTCGAGACCTGCGAAGTAATCCCAGCCCGCGTTGTATTCCGCGGCATGCTTCTGGCAGAAATACCAGCGGTCAGGGCTGTTGGGGCTCTTGGGCGCAGGACAATCGCCGGGCTCGTTGCAGCCGTGCCGGTCGCACAGGCGCACCTGTGCAGCCTCGCGCGAGCTGCCATAGCTGCGCCAGCGCGGGAAGCCCCAGTCATTGGATCGTCTTGCGCGGCTCATGATCGTGTGGCGTTACGCTCCGACTCGTCTTCGATGCAACCCCTGAGACGACGCGCGGGTTGCGCAGCGCTCGGGCCAGCGCTTGGGATTGGCACGAAAATGCCCGCGATCCGCAGCGCTTGCGGATGCGGGCATCTTGCCGTCCGGTCGGGCGGAGAGGCTGTCTCGCGCTTCCCACCCGTGCCCAAACCCGGCCGAAATCGCGCGATCAGTCGATCGTGACGGTGACCGCGCGGCGGTTCTGCGCCCAGGCCTGCTCGTTCGAGCCGAGCGCCACCGGGCGCTCCTTGCCGTAGCTCACCGTGTTGATGCGCGCCCCGTTGACGCCGAGGCTGACGAGATAGTTGCGCGCAGCATTGGCGCGGCGTTCGCCCAGCGCGAGGTTGTATTCACGCGTGCCGCGCTCGTCTGCATGGCCCTCGATCGTGGCGCGCTTGTTGGGGTACTGCATCAGCCATTCGGCCTGACGGCGCAGCGCCTGCTGGTCCATCGCGTCGATGTCGTACTGATCGAGATCGAAGTAGATCGTGTCCGCGCCCATCATCTTGGCGGCAAAGTCCGCCTGGCTGCCGGGCTGCGGGCCCATCGGCTCGCTCGGCTGCTGGTTGCCCGCGACCGGTGCCTCGCCCGGCTGGGGCGGAAGTTCCTTGGGAGCCTTCGACGAACAGGCCGAGATCGCCAGCGCGCCTGCGGCGAGCAGCGCGAGCGAACCCATGCGGGAATTACGGGACATCGCGATAGCGGAAGACATTGGGCATTCTCCTCTGATGCTCGACCTTATCCAATGGTCGGCGCTGGTGTGTTGTTCCGTGCGCTAGTTAACGCTGTCAAGCTGAACGGCAGGCAACCGCGCAGGCCCGGCATGCTACCGGCCTGCGGCGCACTGCAGACAGCGAATCAGGGGCGTACCGGGCCCCATGCCGGGTCGGACGCGCCCACTGGCGTGGGCAGCCTGCGCTCGTTGCGACCGGTGAGATCGACCTGCCAGATCGAGGCCTGGCCCGAGCCCTTCTCGGTGCGGAAGAACTGCACGATGCGCCCGTTCGGCGACCAGGTCGGTGCCTCGTCCTGCCAGGAATCGGTCAGGTGGCGCATGTTGCGCCCCGCAGGCGTCATCACCGCAACGCGCAGGTTGCCCGCGATATGGGTGAAGGCGATGAGGTCGCCGCGCGGGCTCCACTCGGGGGTCGCCGCGCGGCCACCGAAGAAGCTGATGCGCTGCTGGCCCGAGCCATCGGCATTCATCACGTAGATCTGCTGCGAGCCCGAACGGTCGCTTTCGAACACAATCTTGCTGCCGTCGGGCGAGTAGCTGCCACCGATGTTGATGCCCGGACCATGCGTCAGCTGCTCGGGCGTGCCTCCGCCCGCAGCCGAGACGCGATAGATGTCGGTCGTGCCCGCCTTGGCCATCGAATAGAGCACCCACTTGCCGTCGGGCGACCAGCGCGGCGCCAGCGTCGGGCTGCCGGTGCGGGCGATCAGCTTCTGGCTATTGGTGGCAAGGTCGTAGGCGTAGATGCTCGGCTGCCCGTTGAGGTAGGACAGGTAGAGGATCTTGGAATAGTCGGGCGAATAGCGCGGGGTCAGCGCCATCGACTGTCCGCTGGTCAGGTAGCGGTGGTTCGCGCCGTCCGAATCCATCACCGCGAGACGCTTCATGCGATGGTCCTTGGGACCGGTCTCGGCGATGTAGGCGATCTTGGAATCGAAGAACGGGCTCTCGCCCGAAAGGCGCGAGTAGACCATGTCGGCGCACTTGTGCGCGGCGCGGCGCCAGTCTGCCGGGCCAACCTTCCAGCCGCCCTTGTCGAGCTGGCTGTGCAGTGCGACGTCGTAGAGATAGCAGCCGACCGTCAGCGAGCCGTCACCGTTGGCGTGGACATAGCCCTGCACCAGCATGTCGGCGCTGCGGCTCGCCCAGACGGTGTAGACCGGGGCCTGGACCTGCGCGAAGCTTGGCTGGGGCAGGCCATCGGGGCCCGAGGGCTTGAACAGCCCATTGTTCTTGAGGTCGGCGGCGACGACCTGCGCGATTGCGTTACCCAGCGCGCCGGTCGAGCCGGCATTGGTGCGCGTGGGCACGTCGGCGTCGGTGGCGAAGGTGGTGATGGCGATGCCAAGGTCCTGCCAGTCGCTGTCGTCCGAGACGGTGACCTCGAGGCCTTCGCTGGCCTGCGGCGCGGGCGCGCCCTGCGGCATGGGCACCGGGGACGCAGCGGGGACCTGCGCCATGGCCGGGACCGAGGCGGACATCAGCAGGCCAAGGGCAAGGGCGGAGAACGTCTTCATTGCGATAGCCTTCTGTCAAAGTTGGTCGTCACGACCTTCCAGCCCTCGTAGAGATCCTCGGGCAGATTGAAGGGCGCTGCGAGCTTAACCGCGCGAACGGCCTGTTCCTGATGGCGCTGGACCTGCGCCGCGTTCGAGGCGGTGCGCCCGCTGGTGGAAAGTACCTGCGGTTCGCCCGAAAGGCTTCCGTCCTTGTTGAGGCGGAAGCGCACGCGGGTGACCAGCAATTCGGCATCGGCCCCTTGCGGCGCCTGCCAGTGCGGCTTGAGCTGGCGCGAGATCGCCGCGTTGAGAGCGGAACGCGCGCTCGGCCCGATCTCTGCTGCGGGCGAGCCTGAACCACTATCGTCGCTGGCTCCCGAAACGCCGTCGAGGAAGTTCGAACCGATCTTGCTGCCGCCCGCCTTCTTGGGCTCGGCCTTGGCCTTGCTGCTGGCGCTCTTCACGCTCGACGAGGGCTTGGCGACGATATCGTCGATCGCGCTCGACTTGCGGCTCTCGGCCTTCTTCGGCTCGGGCTTGGGAGCCGGCTTCGGCTTGGGTGCGGGTTTGGGCTTGGGCGCCGGCTTGGGGCGCGGCGCGGGCTTGGGCTGCTCGGGTGCAGGCGCCGGTGCGGCCTGTGGCTGCGGTGCCGGTTCGGGCGGCGTCTCGATCGCGGGTGCGGCTTCCTGCGCCGGGGCCGGATCGCCGAGCGTCGGGGCCTGATCGGGCGCGGCCTCGCTGAAGGGATCGGGCGAAGTCGAGGTCTCGCCGACCTCGTCGCTGATCGAGACCTCGATGCGCTGCGGCGGCTTGATCACCTCGTCACTGGACGGACGCAGCACCAGCAGGGCCAGCAGCCCCGCGTGCAGCGCCACCGCGACGACGAGCCCGACGCCTTCGTCCTTGCGCACTCCCAGTGTTCCCGCGACCCTTTCCATGCCCGTTATCTACGTCAGCTACCTGAACCGCCGCTGACGTCGCTCACCAGCGAGATCGCGGTGAAGCCGGCACGGTTGAGTTCGCCCATCAGCGCGACCACGCGGCCATAGTCGAGCGAGCGGTCGGCGCGCAGCGCGACCATCGGCTTGCGCCCGTCGGCTCCGGCCGGGATATCGGCGAGGCGCTCGGGCAGCTCGCCTGCGGCCAGCTGCTCGGAATCGAGGAACACGGCCCCGTCCGCGCGTACCGTGATGGTGATCTCCTGCGCCTCTTCGGACATGGCCTTGGCGCGGCTGTCGGGCAGCTCGATCGGCACTGCCGCCTTGAGCAGCGGGGCCGCGACCATGAAGATGATCAGCAGCACCAGCATGACGTCGACGAGCGGGGTCACGTTGATCTCGGCCATGGGCGAACGGCCACGCCCGCGCCGCCTGCCGCCTCCGCCGCCTGACACACCCATCGCCATGTCAGCGCGACTCCAGCTGGCGGGTTAGCGCCATGTGCAGCTTGTCGGCGAAGCGCTGCAGGCGCCCCTCGACCATGTTCACGCGGTGCGAGAAGCGGTTGTAGGCGATGACCGCGGGGATCGCGGCGAACAGACCGATGGCGGTCGCGAAGAGCGCCTCGGAGATGCCCGGGGCGACGACCGCGAGCGAGGAATTCTGCTGCTGCCCGATCTGGAAGAAGCTGTTCATGATGCCCCAGACGGTGCCGAACAGGCCGACGAAGGGCGCGACCGAACCGACCGTCGCGAGGAAGTTCAGCCGGTTGGAGAGCAGGTCCGCCTCCTCGCCGACCGAGGAATTCATGGCGAGCGCGATGCGCTGGCGCGCACCTTCGGGGTCAAGCGTGCGCAGCTGCGCGTTGCGGCGCCATTCGGCAAGCCCCGCACCCGCGACCTTGCCCATCGGCACGTCGCCGCGTCCGCGCTGCTTCTGGAAGGTCTCGAAGTTTTCCGCCTCCCAGAACCCGCGCTCGTACTCGCCGCAGCGCCGGTTCACGCCGCCGATGCGCAGCGAGAAAGTGATGATGATGGTCCAGACCCACACGCTCGCGAGCAGCAGTCCGAACATGATCGCCTGGACGACGATATCGGCTTCGAGAAACAGGCGCAGCGGATTGAGGCGGTCGGTGTCACCGGCGAAATCGAGCGTGGGCGCAAGCAGGTCGAGTATCATTCTTGTCCTTCCGTGCCGGGGGCCTTGCCCGGGGCTGCGAAACGGTGGGGTTGGTCAGGGGCGGTGCCGGGAACGGCGGAGGCGACAACCGCGTCGAAGGCGCGTTGCCACGCCTCGGGTTGCCTGCGCGGTCGTCCTTCAGGACTGATGAACCCGACCTTTACCGTGGCCTCGGCCAGCTTCTCGCCATCACGCCAGGCGACCTGGTGCAGCGTGCAGCGCACCCGCCCGACGTCGCGCGCGGCGGTCTCGACGATCACGATATCGCCCAGCCGCGCAGGCGAGAGATAGCGGATGGCCAGTTCTGCGACGGTGTAGAGCCCCTCGCCGGAGTCGAGGGCTGCGCGCTGGTCGATGCCGAGCACCTCGAGCAGGTCGGATCGGGCGCGCTCGAACCAGCGGATGTAGTTGGCGTGGTAGACCACCCCGCCCGCGTCGGTATCTTCGTAGTAGACGCGCAGCGGATAGCGATGGATCGCGCCATCGATCACGCCGCTGGTCGGGCGCAACAGGGTCTTGGCGGTTGAAGGATCGCGGGAAGGTGACGTCATTGCGCGCGGATCAATAGCGGGCCAGCGACTCGCTGCAAAGCCATAGCCGCCCCGGCAAAGGCGAGAGGACCCATTTTCCCGTTGAAAGCGCCGCCTTCACCTTGAAAGCACCGGGGAATTTGCGACCGCACCTTCCCCGGAAAGATGGCTTCAGTCGGCGATCATCTGGAAGAACTGGCGCCCGCCGAAGATGTGGACGTGCAGATGCGGCACTTCCTGATGCCCCGCCTGCCCCATGTTGACCATGAGACGATAGCCCGGCCCGTCAAGCTCGAGCTGGCGCGTCACATTGCCGACCGCGCGCATGAAGGCGGCGATCTCGGCATCGTCGGCCTTGGCGGTGAAGTCGTCCCAGGAGACGTAGGCTCCCTTGGGAATCACCAGCACGTGGACCGGGGCCTGCGGACGGATGTCATGGAAGGCAAGCGCGACCTCGTCTTCGTAGACTTTGTTACAGGGCAGTTCGCCGCGCAGGATCTTCGCGAAGATATTGCTGTCTTCGTAGGGTTGCCTCGGATCGATCGGCATCGCTCAACTCCGTGAAAGCAGGGTCGGTATCAGGTAGGCTTAGCGGCTCAGTCCGCGGGCCGCGAGGCCTTCTCGGCGATACCCGAGACGCCCTCGCGCCGGTCGAGTTCGGCGAGCACTTCTGCAAAAGGGATACCCTTGTTGCCCAGCAGCACCATGAGGTGGAAGATCAGGTCCGCCGCCTCGCCCACCAAGGCTGCCTTGTCCTCGACGAGCGCGGCGATCACCGCCTCGGTCGCCTCCTCGCCCAGCTTCTGTGCGATCTTGGGCAGACCCTTGGCGTTGAGCTTGGCGACGTAGCTGCTGTGCGGATCGGCGGCAGCGCGCTCGGCGATGGTCGCCTCGAGGCGGGCCAGGGTCTGTGCGGAGATAGGCGTTGCGGACTGGCTCATGATGCTCCTGCCATGCTGTGCGGGGGCGGACGGGTCAAGCGAAGCGCTTGTGCTCAGGCCCGGGCGGGCAAGCCGGCGGCGCGCAGCGCGGCGTGGGCCTCGGCGATCGAGTGCTTGCCGAAATGGAAGATCGAAGCCGCCAGCACCGCGCTGGCGTGGCCCTCGCGCACGCCCGCGACGAGGTGATCGAGGTTGCCGACGCCGCCCGAGGCGATGACCGGCACCGAGACCGCGTCGGCAATCGAGCGGGTGAGATCGAGATCATAGCCCGCCTGCGTGCCATCGCCATCCATCGAGGTGACGAGCAGTTCGCCAGCGCCCAGCGAAGCGAGCTTCACCGCATGCTCGAGCGCGTCGATGCCGGTGGCCTTGCGCCCGCCGTGCGTGAAGATTTCCCAGCGCTTGGGGCCGGTGCCATCGTCGACCCGGCGCGCATCGACCGAGGCGACGATGCACTGCGCACCGAACCGCTCAGAAATGTCGGAGACCACTTCGGGCCGCGACACGGCTGCGGAATTGACCGCCACCTTGTCAGCGCCCGCGAGCAGCAGCGCGCGCGCATCCTCGGCAGTGCGCACGCCCCCGCCCACGGTCAGCGGCATGAAGCAGACTTCGGCGGTGCGCCGGACGATATCGAGCAGCGTGCCGCGCCCTTCGTGGCTCGCCGAGATATCGAGGAAGCACAGCTCGTCCGCGCCCGCCGCATCGTAGGCACGGGCCTGCTCGACCGGATCGCCCGCGTCCTTGAGATCGACGAAGTTCACGCCCTTGACCACGCGGCCATTGGCGACGTCGAGGCAAGGAATGACACGGACGCGCACGGTCATCGGATCAGTCCTTCTCGGCCATCTGGATCGCGGTCGCGAGATCGAGCCGCCCGTCGTAGAGCGCGCGGCCGGTGATCACGCCCTCGATGCCATCGGCCTTGTGGAGCTTGAGCATGCGGATATCGTCGAGGCCCTTCACGCCGCCCGATGCGATGACCGGCATGTCGGTCTGACGCGCCAGATCGACGGTTGCCTGCACGTTGCAGCCCTTGAGCATGCCGTCGCGCCCGATGTCGGTGAACAGCAGCGAGGCAACGCCCGCATCCTCGAAGCGGCGGGCAAGGTCGACCACCGAGACGTTCGAGACATCGGCCCAGCCCTCGGTCGCCACCATGCCGTCGCGCGCGTCGACCGCGACGACGATGCCGTTTTCCCACTCCTTCGCCATGTCCTTGACGAACTGCGGGTCCTTGAGCGCGGCAGTGCCCATCACGACGCGGCTGACGCCGAGCTTGAACCAGCCCTCGACCGCCTCGGGGGTGCGGATGCCGCCGCCCAGCTGGACGTGTCCGGGGAACACCTCGAGGATCGCCTCGACCGCCTCGCGGTTCTCGGCACGACCCGCGAAGGAGCCGTCGAGATCGACCACGTGAAGGAACTGCGAACCGGCCTCGGCAAACATCATCGCCTGTGCGGCGGGGTTGTCGCCGTAGACGGTGGCGCGGTCCATATCACCTTCGGCGAGGCGGACGACCTGACCTTGCTTGAGGTCGATGGCGGGAAAGACGATCATGGCTTCAGGGCTTCCAGTCGAGGAAACGGGAGAGGAGCGAAAGGCCGTAGGCTTGGCTCTTCTCGGGATGGAACTGCACGCCGACGACATTGTCACGGGCGACCGCTGCGACGAGACCGCCGCCGTGATCGCTCATCGCCGCGACCGAGTGGCCGTCGTCGGGCACGAAGTGATAGGAGTGCAGGAAATAGGCCTCGCCCGGCTCGATCAGCGCATGGGCCGGGTCGACCCTGCCTACGCCCACGTCGTTCCAGCCCATGTGCGGGACCTTGACCATGGGGTCGGTGCGCTCGATCAGCCGCACCTCGCCCGGTATCCAGTCGAGCCCCTCGGTGCTGCCGAATTCGAGCCCGCGCGTCGCGAGCAGCTGCATTCCGACGCAAATGCCGAGAAACGGCACGCCGCCTACCTGCACCCGCTCGTGCAGCGCATCGACCATGCCGGGTATCGCCCATAGCGCGTCGGCGCAGGCCTTGAACGCCCCGACGCCCGGCAGAACGATGCGATCGGCGGTGCGCACGGCCATCGGATCGGCGGTCACCGTCACCTTTTCCGCACCAGCGGCCTTCAGCGCATTGGCGACCGAATGCAGGTTGCCCGCGCCATAGTCGATGAGGGCGAGCTTCTGCGCCATCAGAGCGACTTGCCCCCGAGGATGCCCTTGGTCGAGGGCACTGCGCCGCCCTTGCGCGCATCGAGCTCGACGGCGCTGCGCATGGCGCGCGCGAAGCCCTTGAACAGCCCCTCGCAGATGTGGTGGTTGTTGGTGCCGTAGAGCAGTTCCATGTGCAGCGTGATGCCGACCGCCTGCGAGACCGAGTGGAACCAGTGCTCGACCAGTTCGGTGTCGAACTCGCCCAGCTTTTCCTGCGTGAAGCCGGCCTTCCACACGAAGTAGGGCCGCCCGGAGATGTCGAGCACGACACGGCACAACGCTTCGTCCATCGGCGAGTGGGCCTCGCCGTAGCGACCGATCCCCGCCTTGTCGCCCAGCGCCTGCGCGATGGCCTGGCCGATGGCGATGGCGCTGTCCTCGGTGGTGTGGTGCTGGTCGACGTGCAGGTCGCCCTTCACGTGGCACACCAGGTCGATCAGCGAATGGCGCGAGAACTGCTCGATCATGTGATCGAGAAAGCCGATGCCGGTCGAGACGTCGTACTGTCCGGTGCCGTCGAGGTTGATCTCGATGCGGATGTCGGTCTCGTGAGTCTTGCGGATGATCGAGGCTGTACGCATGGGCTGGCCTATAGACAGGTGTGGCGCGGAATCAATTGCATGTATTCGTGCGAGGCTGCGCACGATATGAACCCGGGAGGCTGCACAATCCCCCCAAAACCCATCAGACTGTCTAAAAACCCCTATCCGGTGGCTTGACCGCAAGGGCTTCGATGCGCACCTAGAGCCCGATGAACGATACGCCACCAGACAGCCTGATCCCCTACGACGAGATCGTGCAGGAAGCCCTGCGCGCCGTTGTCGGGCGTGTGCTGGGCCAGGTCGAAGCGACGAGCGGCGCTCTTCCCGGCAATCACCACTTCTACATCACCTTCAAGACCGGCGCACCGGGCGTGAACATCCCCGCGGACCTGCGCACGCGTTTCCCCGACGAGATGACGATCGTCCTGCAGAACAAGTTCTGGGATCTCTCGGTGCGCGAAGACGGCTTCACGGTGAGCCTCAGCTTCAACCAGATGCCCGCCAAGCTCGAGATTCCCTTCTCGGCGATCACCGCGTTCGTCGACCCCGCAGTGGACTTCGGCCTGCAGTTCCAGGCGATGGATGATGACGAGGAAGACGAACTCGGCGATGCGGGCAACGACGGCGCGGAACGCGACGTCGCCTCGCGCATTACTCCCAGCGACGACGGCTCGAATGTCGTTTCGGTCGATTTCGGCAAGAAGAAGTAAGCGCAGGCCAGAGGATAAGACGTCTCCACTGGCCCAAAAGCAGGAAACCGGCATGGGCAAGAAGGACGGCAAGGCAGGGATTTCAGGAAGCGGCGTTCTCGAATCCGCGAAGGACGCCGGAAGCGAGATTGGTGACCGTGCCGTCAGCCTGACCCAGGCCCTTGCCGCAGCAACGCCCGAGACGGTGGAAGAGGCCTTTCCAGTCACCTCTGCCGCCAGGAAGACATCTCGCACCAAGCGCTCGGGCAAGCCGAGTGCGCGCGAACTGCTCGGCCCCAGCCCCAATCCTGCAACCAATCTCGCCATTGCCGACATTGCCCTGCGCAGCGCTTCGATGCTTGCGCGCCAGGGAATCGAACGGGCCCTGCTCGGCCAGCGCTATGCACCGCGCAAGGCCTGGCAGATTCTCAAGGGACGGCCGATCAGCGAAGTCATGCTTCACCGGGCAATCGCCAAGGTCGCGATGTCCTCGGTGCCCGGTGCTCTCGCCATGACCGGCATCATGGTGGCCAAGACCCTCTACGACAGGGGAAAAGCGCATAAGGCAACCGCCGAGGGCGAGGCCGACCTTGCCGAAAAGGCCGAAGACGGCCGCGACGGCTGAGCCGACTACCGATATTCAAGCCTCCCCCCGCCCAGGCCCGGCACTGGCATAAGCGGGTCTGCAGGGGTTGATTTGCAGCCTCGCCGCCGCCATCGGGAGGCATGGACAGCCAGCCCGATTCCCGGACCGCCCCCTCTGCCAGCACGCCCGACGCCGCTAAGGATGCGCTTGAGCGGCGCGGCCTCATGCTCATCCTCTCCTCGCCCTCGGGCACAGGCAAGACGACCATCGCGCGTATGCTGCTCGAGGAGGACGCGATGATCTGCAACTCGGTCTCGTGCACGACCCGCCCCCCGCGCCCCGGCGAAATCGACGGCAAGGACTACCACTTCGTCAGCCAGGACCAGTTCGACCGCATGGCCGAGCAGGGCGACTTTCTCGAATGGGCCCACGTCTTCGGCAAGTCCTACGGCACCCCCAAAGCGCAGGTAAAGGCAGGCCTCAAGGCTGGGCAGGACTACCTCTTCGACATCGACTGGCAGGGCACCCAGCAGCTCTACCAGAAGCTCGAACGCGACGTCGTGCGCGTGTTCCTGCTCCCCCCTTCGATCGACGAGCTGCGCCGCCGCCTGACCGGGCGCGGCACCGACAGCGCCGAGGTCATCGCCGCGCGCATGGACCGGGCCCGGTCGGAAATCAGCCACTGGGACGGCTACGACTACGTCGTGGTCAACGATGACATCGCCGCCTGTTTCGCCAAGGTGAAGCAGATCCTCGCCGCCGAACGCCTGCGCCGCGCGCGCCAGACCGGCCTCATCGGCTTCGTGCGCGAGCTGATGGAACCAGGCGACGAACTGGGCTGACACGGGCCACGCCCGGAAGCCTGCAGCGGGGCTCGCGCGAAAGAAACGAACAGCGCCGCAGCACCCGCCATCCTTTTTCTTGTTCTCGGCTTCGCACCGCGATAGGCGCAGCGCCGAGTTCCCTTCACCGACACAATTTTTCCGGAGACACCCCAGATGTCCGATATCGAAACCGCGATCGAAGCCGCCTTCGAGGACCGCGCCAACGTCACCCCCGCCAGCGAGGACGTGCGCAAGATCGTCGAAGAGGCACTCGGCCTGCTCGATTCGGGCAAGGCCCGCGTCGCCGAGCCCGACGGCGAAGGTGGCTGGAAGGTCAACCAGTGGCTCAAGAAGGCGGTCCTCCTCTCGTTCCGCCTGAACGACAACGCGCCGATGGAATACGGCTCGGCCGGGGCCCCCGCCTTCGACAAGGTGCCGCTCAAGTTCACCGGCTGGAGCGAGGACGACTTCAAGGCTGCCGGTATCCGCGTGGTCCCCGGTGCGGTCGTGCGCCGCAGCGCGCACATCGCCAAGGGCGTGGTGCTGATGCCCTCGTTCACCAACCTTGGCGCCTACGTCGGCGAGGGCACGATGGTCGACACCTGGGCCACCGTCGGTTCGTGCGCGCAGATCGGCAAGAACGTCCACATCTCGGGCGGCGTCGGCATCGGCGGCGTGCTCGAGCCGCTCCAGGCCGGTCCGGTCATCATCGAGGACAACTGCTTCATCGGCGCGCGTTCGGAAGTAGCCGAAGGCGTGCGCGTGGGTGAAGGCGCGGTGCTATCGATGGGCGTCTACCTCGGCGCCTCGACCAAGATCGTGAACCGCGCAACCGGCGAAGTCCACGTCGGCTATGTGCCCCCCTACTCGGTCGTCGTGCCCGGCACCCTGCCCGGCAAGCCGCTCCCCGACGGCACCCCCGGCCCTTCGCTCTACTGCGCGGTGATCGTGAAGACCGTCGACGCGCAGACGCGCTCGAAGACCGGTATCAACGAACTTCTTCGCGACTGATATCAAAGGAAAACCCCGTAATCTTGCCGGATCTACGGGGTTTTCCGAGGAACGCATGGGCGTTCTGGCGCGTTGACGATGGATAACCAGAAAATCCATCGGAGAGACGCAACATGGAACGCCGAGGATCAGAAGTTCACCTGAGCGAAGACGAAGCGCGCGGCGGCTCGACGCCGCATATCCTGCGTTTCGTCCTCATCATCAGCCTTGCACTCGCCATCGTCGCAATGTCGGCAGTGTGGATCACCGGTGCCCTGACCGGCGGCGGCGAGGACGAGGCGACTGCCGACCAGCCGGCCATGGCGCAGGACGCCCCGGCAGGCCAGCCCTGAACGGGCGGTCATGAGCAACAGCTATAAGACCGGCACGAAAGTCCGCTGGCATTGGGGTAGCGGCAGCGCCACCGGCACCGTCACCGAGCGCTTCGAACGGCGGGTGCAGCGTACCATCAAAGGCAGCAAGATCGTGCGCAACGGTTCGGACGACAACCCCGCCTACCTGATCGAGCAGGACGACGGAGACCGCGTGCTCAAGAGCGGCTCCGAACTGGAAGGCGCCTGATGGACGCGCCGGCCAGTCGGCTGGACCTACAACGTTTCGTCGATGCGCAGCACTCAGTCTGGACCGAGGCGCTGGGTGAATTGCGTGCAGGTGCGAAGCGCGGCCACTGGATGTGGTTCATCTTTCCGCAAATCGCAGGCCTCGGCCGGAGCGACCTGTCGCGTTTTTACGCCGTTCGTGACCTTGAGGAGGCCTGCGCCTATCTCGAACACCCCGTTCTTGCTCCTCGCCTCGTCGAAGCCACGCGCGCGGTCAGCGAGAGTGGTCGCCGGCGCAGCGCACGTGCGATGCTGGGAGAAGTCGACGCGATGAAGCTGCGCAGCAGTCTCACGCTATTCGACTACGCCGACTGCCATTGCGGTACCGATCCCGCCGCAACCCCCTTCGGCGAAGCGCTATGCCGTCTTTTCTCGGGGCAGCGCGACCGGCTCACCCTGGAGATCGTTGCCGAAACGGCAGCAGACTGAAACGAGACACACCAAAAAACCTCCCGGAACATGTCCGGGAGGTTTTTCTCGATCGGATTCTTGCGAAGGACCCGGCGCGCTTACTGCTCGCCGTTATCCTTGACGCCGACAGTCGGAACCTCGACCTCTTCCTTCTTGGTGCCCACGACGACTTCCTTGCTGTCGACATCGACATTGGGAAGCTCGCCGCCCTGGACGCTGACCTCGGGCATGTCGCCGCCATCGACGTCCGCGGACCAGAAGCCGGTCGCGAACAGGAAGGCGATGATCGCAACTGCAATGATCGCGATGATCGCAATAGCCTTACCCGGACCGCCGCGCTTCACGACGACGCGTTCATTATAATGTTCCGCCATGTGTGCCTCTCCATATTTTGCTTACCGCGACACAACGCACTGCGATTCCAAATTGTTCCACGCCACCCGCGCCCGCCCGGCACAGTGCGCCCTTTGGCATCGGAGCAAGGTGGCGGATGAGTCCCGTTCCAGTACGTTTACGAGACACCGGTCTCAGTAAAGCGCTGTACCTGCGCGCAACGCTCGCCTAAGCTGGGACCATAAAAAGATAAAAGGAGAGGAGCCGTGCGCCTTACCGCGCATACCGATTATGCCATGCGCATCCTGCTGCATGCTGCGGCCGCACGTCAGCGTGACCCGCGGCTGCTGCTGTCGATCGCCGAGGTTGCGAGGGCACACGATATTTCGCGCAACCATGCGATGAAGATCGTCAGCCACCTTGGCCACGCCGGGTTTCTGGAGACAGTGCGCGGGCGCAGCGGCGGCTTCCGGCTGGCCCGCGAGCCGGAAACCATCCGCATCGGTGCTGTCGTGCGCAGTACCGAACCATGTCTCGAGCCGGCATTGTGCAAGACTTGCGCGCTCAACGGGGCCTGCGGCTTCTCGACCATGCTCGACAAGGCCGTCGCCGCATTCCTAGCCGTACTCGACGATTGCACCCTCGCCGATGCCACGAGGACTACGCGCATCGATCTGACAGGCGGGGGCCCCGCCGGGTCGCTAGGCCTGCCTGCGGACAACAAGTCGGCGCAACATACCGAGGAAGAACGTCTCGACGATTATCCGATCCCGGGAACCGGGACGGCCCGCCGGGCGTTCTCCTCTTGAGGAGAGGAGAAAATCAATGACCATCGGATCGACCATCCCGTTTCGTCGCAACGACGATCGCGGACGCACGGGCTCGTTGCTGCTCGATCGCGGACGCGACATGCGCGTTCGCGAGGAGCGCAAGGAGCTTGCGCACAAGGACGGTATGAAAGTGTGGTCCTCGGGGCATTTCCGCAGGGGCTGACAGCCCTCGGCTTACCCGCCTTGCCCCGGGCGTCGACGATCCCGGGCGGTGAGCTACATCACCGCCCGGGATGACCCTGCGCTGCGCATGCTTCCCGCAGCACCCTTGCCTTGGCACGTCCTGCCACTGCCAAGTGTCGCGCCATCGCTGAACCGCAGTCGGCTTCTCTCGATGACAGGCAAGAAAACTGCACTGGACGAGTGAGTTTCGTATCAAACATGCGGCCAGGGCGCGCGCTTTGAAACCGTGGCAGCAATGCGCGCAGCCCCCTTGCAATACCCCGATCGAAACGCTTCACTCGGCACCATGACAGCGTCTGCAGGTCCCCCCGTCGCGTGCGCAATGCACGGACACTTCCCCCATCCCCCCTGCTGACATCCAGGAGACGTCCGAATGAAGAACCGGCTGATGGCGGCCGCGGCGCCAATCGCGCTTGCCACCCTTTCGCTCACGGGAGCTATGACCATGTCGAGTGAGGCCCACGCTGCCAGCGATGCGACCGCTTACGATGGCGTCTTTGCCAAGCCGAGCACGCTCTCGCTCGGAGCGCCCGACTTCACCAAGTACAATGACAGCGACTGGCAGCCTGCCATCGAGGCCGGCATTGCCCAGAAGCGCGCCGAGATCCGCGCCATCGCGATCCAGCGTTCGGCCCCGACCTTCGAGAACACCCTCGTCGCGATGGAGCGTGCAGGCCAGCTCTTCGACCGTGTCTACAACGTGTTCAGCCAGCTGACCTCGGCCAACACCAGCGACAAGCTCGATGCCATCGAGACTGCGGTCTCCCCGCAGATCGCTGCTCTGAACGACGACATCTACCTCGACAGCGCCCTGTTCGCGCGCGTCAAGGCCGTGCACGACAGCGCTCAGGGCAAGGCTCTTACCGGCGAAGACGCCATGCTGCTCAAGACGACCTACGACAAGTTCGTCCACCGCGGCGCGTTGCTCGACAACGCCAAGAAGGCCGAGCTCAAGGACATGAACGGCCGCATTGCCGAACTCGAGACCAAGTTCGCGCAGACGCTTACCGCCGGAACCGCCGCGCATGCCGTCGTCTTCGACAGCGCGGACGAACTTGCCAGGATGTCCGATGCCGCCATCGCCGCGGCCGCCAAGCGCGCCGAGGACAAGGGCATGCCCGGCAAGTACGTCATCCCGCTGCTCAACTTCACCCAGCAGCCGGCCCTTGCGCAGCTCGACAACCGCGCCTCGCGCAAGAAGCTGTTCGAGGCGAGCATCAACCGCACCTCCTCGGGCGACGAGTTCGACACCACCGGCATGGTCACCGAACTCGCCACGCTGCGCGCGAAGAAGGCCAGGCTGCTTGGCCAGCCCGACTTCGCCACCTTCCAGATGTACGATCGCATGATCACGACGCCTGCCAAGGCGATGGAATTCATGAACGGCTTCGTGCCCGCGCTGCGCGCGACGCAGGACCGCGAGACCGCGCTGCTCACCGAAGCCGCGCGTGCCGACGGCATGACCGAAGCGCTGCAGCCCTGGGATTGGGGCTATTACGCCGAGAAGGTGCGCGAGGCGAAGTTCGATCTCGATGAATCGGCGATCAAGCCCTACTTCGAGGTCTGGAACGTGCTCGAGAACGGCGTCTTCTACGCCGCCACGCAGACCTACGGGATCACCTTCAAGCGCCGCGAGGACCTGCCGGTCTACCATCCGACGATGCGTGCCTACTCGGTCTACGACAAGGACGGCAGCGAGCTCGCGGTCTTCTACTTCGATCCCTTCTCGCGCCCCAACAAGAACGGCGGTGCGTGGATGAACAACTTCGTCGAGCAGTCCGACCTGCTCGGCAACAAGCCGGTCATCAGCAATACGCTCAACATCGACCCGCCCGCACCCGGCCAGCCTGCGCTGGCCAGCTGGGACAACGTGACGACGATGTTCCACGAGTTCGGCCATGCATTGCACGGCATGTTCGCGCACCAGAAGTACCCTTCGCTCTCGGGCACCAACACCGCGCGCGACTTCGTCGAGTTCCCCAGCCAGTTCAACGAGAACTTCGCCACCGTTCCGGCCGTGCTGCAGCACTACGCAAAGCACTACGAGACCGGCGCACCGCTGCCCGCAGGGCTGCTCGACAAGATCGAGGCGGCAGGCAAGTTCAACCAGAGCCTGACCTTCGGCGAAACGCTGAGCGCTGCCATGCTCGACATGCGCTGGCACACGCTCAGCCCCGAAGCCGCGGCACAGCCGCCGCTCGCCTTCGAGGCAAAGGCGCTGTCCGAGAACGGTCTGCGCTCCGACCTGATCCCGCCGCGCTACCGCACGCCCTACTTCCGCCACATCTGGGACAACGGCTATGCGGCGGGCTACTACTCGTACATCTGGACCGAAGTGCTCGCCCACGATGGCTGGGACTGGGTCGAGAAGCACGGCGGCATGACCCGCGCAAACGGCGATCACCTGCGCGCCTCGTTCCTCGGCCAGGGCCACACCAAGGACTACGCGGTGCTCTACCGTGACTTCACCGGACACGATCCCGAGCTCGAGCCGATGCTCGAGGCGCGTGGTCTCGCGGGCGAGGCCGCGAAGTAAGCGCAGCGACGCTGCCCTGCAGGCAATGACGAAAGGGGCGACGACCATGCGGTCGCCGCCCCTTTTTCGTGCCCGATGCGGGGCCGATCTGCCGGCGAGGTCAGCCCTGGCCGATAAGACCGCAGATCAGAAGGTCGTCGGGGATTCGATCGCCGGATCGTCGACGTGGGCCTTGGCGTAGGCCTCCGCCGCCTTGAGCACGCGCATGATGTTCCCGCTGGCGATCATCTTGAGCTGCTCCTTCGAGTAGCCCCGGCGCGCAAGCTCGGTGAACAGCGCCGGGTAGGCCGAGACATCGGGCATGCCCTCGACCCCGACCGAACCGCCGTCGAAATCGCCGCCGAGACCGACGTGCTCGGCACCGATCCGCTTGACCACATTATCGACGTGATCTGCGATCTGCGAGAGCGTCGCGACCGGCTTGGGGTTGGCCTGCTCCCATTGCGTCATCCCCTGCTCTGCCACCTGCGGCGCGTCGGGATGAAGCGTCGCGAGACGGGCCTGCTCGCCCTTGCGGTTCGCCCCCCACTGACGCAGCGCTTCGCTGACGTAAGTGGGGTAGAAGTTGACCATGACGATCCCGCCATTGACCTTGAGCCTGTCGAGTACAGCATCGGGCACGTTGCGCGGGTGGCCGTCGACCGCGAATGCGCCCGAATGGCTGAAGATCACCGGCGCGCGCGCCACATCGAGCGCATCATTCATCGTCGCGGCCGACACGTGGCTGAGATCGACCAGCATGCCGATGCGCTGCATCTCGCGCACCACGTCGCGCCCGAAATCGGTCAGTCCTCCATGCTCGGGGGCATCGGTCGCGCTGTCGGCCCAGGGCAGGTTCTTGAAGTGGGTGAGCGTCAGGTAACGCGCACCCAGTTCGTACATCTGGCGCAGCACGCCGAGCGAGGAGCCGATCGAATGGCCGCCCTCCATACCCAGGAGCGAGGCGATCCGCCCCGACTTCATCGCCTTTTCGGCATCGGCGGCACTGGTCACCAGTTGCAATGTATCGGGGTTATCGGCGATGATCCGCTTCATCACGTCGATCTGTTCGAGCGTCGCCTGGACGGCATGCGGGCCATCGAGCGTTGCCGAGACGTAGACCGACCAGAACTGCGCCCCGACCTTGCCCGCACGCAGGCGCTTGATGTCGGTCTGCATCGGGCCAAGACCCTCCCCGGCATCCGCCGTATTCATGGTATCGGCAAAGTCGAAGCCCTCGAGCATGTCCTTGCGCCGTTCGCGCAGCTGCTCGGGCACGTCATTGTGTCCGTCCCACACCGGCGCCTCGCGCAGCGCCTGCGCCGCGACCTCTTCGGGGGTGGCTGCGATACCGACAGCGGGCCAAGCGGCACCGAGAGCAAGAAGGCAAGCGAGCGGGAGGTGGCGAGGCATTGCAGGATCTCCGGAAAAAGGCGGTCGACACGGTCTCCGCAACTTTCCCTGGGCCAGCCCTTCCAGGCAAGCCCCGCTGCAGTGCAATATGCACAAGAAGCGCTGATTTTCATGAAAACAGGAGAGACATGAAGCCGTCGATGCAAGGCGAGTATTGCGACGGGTTCCGGGTTTCCCCTCATGCCCGCTGCCACGCCCGGTTTCCAACGCCCCCCCCCCGAGGGCGAGGAAACCCAAAGCACCGACGGCTTCTGTCAAAAATGGCGACATGGCCGCCATTCCCTGCACAGGCAGGTTTAGAATTGACCGCTTTCGAATACCTTAATTTTGGCCAATATCCACGCAATTAATAAATTTTCATCGCCAGACCGATGCCGTAAGCCGCTCCGACAGCCCGCAGCGACGCTAATCCGCCATATTTCGCTCCCATGCATCCAGGCAGGAAACACCTGTTCTCACGTCGTAAGCCTGCGGCAATGTATGCAATCCTCGTGAGGTCGCTTGTTGCGCTCGCTCTATTGGAGCGGAGCCCCGCCCCATTTACACCATGAACGCCAATCCCGGCCTGGATCGAGGAGCCCTTTACCTTGGTGCATGTCCCGCCAATGCCTCACGCTCTCACCAACCGCGATGCCGCTGCCGTCATCGACCGCCTCGGCCTTGCCCCGCACCCCGAAGGGGGCTGGTACAAGGAGACCTGGCGCCCGAGCGCTCCTGATGGAACACGCCGCCAAGCCACCGCGATCCATTTCCTGCTCGAGCGCGGCCAGCGCTCGCACTGGCACAAGGTACTGGACGCCGACGAGATCTGGCTATGGCATGCGGGCATGCCACTGGTGCTGGCCATGGCCCAGGATGATGCCGGCCCGGTCTCACGGACCGTGCTTGGCCCCGACATTTTCGCCGGGCAAGTACCGCAGGTGCGCATCCCGCCAGGCTGGTGGCAGGCGGCCGAACCGGTGCACGACGATGCCTCGTGCGGATGGTCTCTGGTGAGCTGCGTGGTTGCTCCGGGCTTCGAATTCTCGAGCTTCGAACTGGCCTCGCCGGACTGGGCGCCCGGGTGTTGAACTGCCCCTGCCTAGTTGCCCCCTCCCGAACCGCCATTGCCGAGCACCGCTCCAAATAACAGGGCGCGGGAAGGTCAAGCCTTGCCCGCGCCCTGTCTTCTCCCCTTCCCTCGGCTCCTGTTCCGACCGAGCATTCGCCCCCGACGTCCTGCGCCGGTGTGTTGTCTCAGCGATATTCCGGTCGGACCTCACTCCCTGAAGCGCGTGTTCTGGCAGCACCCTGCAGGCCGGCCTGTGGCCGTACCCGCCCGGATCGCGTGTCCCGCATGAGATTACCGTGCGCTGGTCCCGCTCCAACCATCGAACAAGCGAACAGGGAAATCCCTTCGACCAGCGATGCCAGGAACATGGTCATGACGGAAAACCTCCCTCGGGACGGCGACCCTGTTTTTCGGCAAATCCTCTCTTCTTGACCTTCGAATACCACGACCCGACACAAGTGGAAAGAAATAAATATAGATATTTCATTACCTTGCATTAGTGCAGCGCAACAAGGACTCCGTACTTCACAGTACAGAAAAAAGGCGGCCCACATGTTAGCGCAACCAGTCGGATTTGCGCATGAGGCTCGGTATTATCCCCCGGCCAGCACGCGATATTTCCGCTGTCCATCACAATTCCGAAATATGCGCGTCATGGCCCTTGCCGCGTGCAAGCGACACTTCCCGCCCTTGGGGTGCGTGCCTGACCTTCTCCATGAAGCGCAGCCCTGCTGCACTGCAACCTGTCGCCGCGACGTGAATGGCCCGACAGTTCCGGCGATCGCGGAACAAGTTCGCGCCGCGCGTTGTTGTCTTTGGCAAGTCACCCCGCAGGGGACACGCCAGATGGAAAGACAGACATGAGCACCAATACAGCTTCCGCCCGCTACGAAGGTCTCGGCAAGCAAGGCAAGGGTTCGATCTCAACCGGCTCGGGCGCTCTCGACGCCCAGCCCTATGGCTTCGCAACCAGATTCGAGGATGCTCCGGGCACCAATCCCGAGGAACTCGTCGCCGCGGCGCATGCAGCCTGCTTCACGATGGCAACGAGCTTTGCGCTGGCCAAGGCAGGCCACGAGGCCGGCTCGCTCGACACCACCTGCACGGTGACGCTCGAAAAGGATGGCGATGGCTTCGCCGTGACCCGCTCGGCACTCAAGCTTACCGGGCACGTTGCAGGGATCGATGAAGATGCGTTCGTCAAGATCGCGCAGGAAGCCAAGGCGAGCTGTCCGCTTTCGAAGCTGCTGAATTGCGAAATAACCCTCGAGACCGTGTTCGAGGGCTGACCGCCAAACCGGAAAAGGTGCACGACCATGGCCCGATCCGAACTGCCTTTCCTGCCAAGTAGGGCTCTCGTTGCACTCGTCGGCACGCTGCTTCTCGGCGTGCTCACCGGTGCCACGATACCGACCAGCATGAAGGCCCCGTTCGGACCGGACTGGCGTCGTGATTACGGCGTGCGCTTCGATCCCTCTCTCCCTGCTGCCAGCTTTACGGCGAGCAGGGAGCGCCTTGGCACCGAGCTGGTAATCGAAGCCAGCGCTTCCGGAACACTCGCAACCGCGGCGGACAAGGCGGAGACCGACGCACTTCGCCCAGACATGCGCCAGGTCGCAACGGATGCCCGGGACGCCACGAGCAAGGCCTCCCCGACCGCCCTACCGGAGACCCCGGCCATCATAACCGATGACATCCTGATCTGAGGGTAACGGCGATGGCCCGGTGCGCCGCTGCTCGCCTAGTTCTCGCCGCCACTGTAAGGTTGCGCGTCGGTCCAGGCACAGCCTCGGCGCAGCGCATCGCCAAGCTGGAGGGTCGCTACGAAGGGATAAGTGCGATCCGACATGGTGTCGCTGCATGCGCCGGGCGTGACCGCGAGAACCACTTCCCTGCTCTCGCCACCTTCGCGCGATGCCAGCTCCCCGCTGAATGAGAGCCCACCCCGACCGGCGAAGCGGCGCACGGCAATTGTCGTGCCTTCGGGATTGTCGGGCGTGGTATAGAGCATGTCCTGTCCCGTGACATTGCCCCCCCAGAACGGTTCGTTGCCCGCGAACCGGATGGTGTCCTCGGGCGCGATCCCCTGCCACGGCCGATGATCTGCGGCGTCTCCGGGAAGCGAAGCGTCGCGGCCATTGCAAGCAACCAACGCGAGACAGACCACGAGAGCAAGCGAGCGCAAAGGCGCGAACGGGGGACGGTAGCGGGCCATTGCCACCAGCCTATCGCCAGCCACTTCTCGGGGCAAGCAGACAGCGACCGTACGACATGCACCGGAATTCAGCTTTCCCGTTCGGCCTTTGGCGCCGCTGATTCTCTGCCCTCAACCTCAGGGAGGCCGGGATTTCTATCCGACTGGCGAACACAGAAGCCCATTTGAAGATTCTCAAACAGATACCCTGGGCGATTTCCCAAGGAATATCCGTAAGGTGCGCAAGGATTGCGTTTTCTGCAAATGCTAGTTCCGCAATTTGCATTGTCTGTACCGGCAGTTTTGTGGATGCTGCATCGCAACAAGATAAGAGGTGCCCCGAGGCAACTTCCTGAAAGACATCGAACCGACACTAAGGGATTTTGCCATGTTCAAGACTGTTTTCGCCACTGCCACCCTCGTCCTCGCCGCTGCTCCGGCAGTCGCTCAGGCCGACGACGCCCGCAACTTCTCGCACGAAGGCGTCGACTACGCCTACACTTCGGAGAAGAAGGGCAACGTCACCGTGATCGAGGGCAAGGCTTCGGGTAACGTGCCGTTCCGCCTTTACGTCAAGGGCGACCACATCTCGGGTACGTTCAACAACCGCTACGTGAGCTTCAGCAAGGCCGACGTCGTTCGCGACAACGCGATCTTCGCCGCTGACTGATCCGGCCACGCAAGCGAAGGGCCACGGCGCGAGCGGGCAGCATTCTCTCTCCCAAGCTCGCCAGCGCCGAAGCCTGACAATCGAGGGCGTCATCCAGCCGGATGACGCCCTCGACGCGTTTCTGGCCCACGTCCGCTTTGCCGCACCACCGCACGCCTGCAAGAAACGATGACCGCTCGTCGCAGGCGTGCTAGGTTCACGCCATTAAGCTTGGCGACATCGGCCTTCGGCCATGACGCAGTGCCGTTGACGGCACACCCCGCCACGCCTCGGAAACAAAAGCAGTCGCATGAGCAAGACGATATGGCTGGTCGGCATCGTGGCCGGCGGCCTCATTGGTGGATTTCTCGCCGCGGGCATGAACCGCGAGGCGATGGAGCGCTGGAGCGAACCCGAGGTGGCAAGTGGCATCGGTGGTGCGCAGGAGACCGGGGACGGCTATTACGCCGATGACAACGGCGGCTACGCGCAGGACGATGTCGGGGCGCAAGGATACGCCATGGCGCCGGGGCAGGATTTTGGCGACAACGATGAATATGCGGCCGGAGAAGCCCGGCTGCCCGCGTGGATGGCACCGCCGTCGTCGGATGACGGTTATTATGCGCCCTACGACGACGGATATCGGGGGCCGGGCGACAATGGCCCCTTGCACGACCCTTACGCCGCAGCTCGCGATCGGCTCGAGCGCGCATCGCGCGAAGGATCCCGCCGCTACAGCCCGATCGATCGATACACCTCGCCTGATATCGAGGGTGCAACCGGCGGGAATGCTCAGCTCGCGTCTCCGAATACGCGTTCGACGGCCTCCGGGAACGGCGGCAAGAGCAGCGCTGCGGATGCCGCAGCGCGTGCGAGTGCCGCGGCGCAGGACGTCCTCGATGCGATGAACGAGCCGTCCTAGAGCGCCACTATTACGATCACAGTAAACGGCTTCGCAGGCTTCATATTGCGATCAATTCGCAATAGACAGACGCCCCACCCCAAGGAGGAACTGTCCAATGCCCCGCGACCTCGCCAAGACCTTCAGTTTTCTAGCCCTCCATCTCGTGGTGGGTTTCAGCGTGGCCTACGCATTTACCGGCTCGGCCACTCTGGCCGGCGGTATCGCGCTGATCGAGCCACTGGTGAACGCGGTGGTGTTCTTCTTTCACGAGCGCGCATGGCGGGGCGAGGTTTCGCGATCGGGAGATCCGGACCCCGGGCTTCTCAGGGCGCTACGTCATCGCCACGATCACCCGATCGTCGCTTGAGAAACTGCCGCGGGACTGCGCCTCAGTGAGCGCTGCGCGACTCGCGGTTCCCCGGAACGACGCGGATCCGGAGCGAGGGATCGCTTTCGTCGATGCCGAATTCATCGGCGATCTCGGCAAGTTGCTCGGCGATCCAGGCTTCGTCGGCATCCATCGCAATCGGATAGCGCGCCAGCACCATCCCCGCGGCCATGTCCACGACGCAGAAGTGCCCGGTCGCACTGTGCTCCTGCAGCGCATCGAGGTCCAGGCCCTCCGCCAGACGCCAGTCGCCCGCTTCGGTGTGCCGGATACGCTTGCCGCAATGGCGGCAACGACACTGCAGCGAGCCGTCCTCGCCCCGGTATCGCTTGCCATCGGGAACGTGGCTGCGCGCGTACCAGCACCTGTCGACGGTGTCGGGCATGATCGTCCGGTACTGCGTGTACATCACCAGGCTCCTGCGAGGTTTTCGTCCATTCGCAGCTTAGGACGGCAGTCGCAGCAAGAAGTTAACCCCGCCCCTCGCACCAATACTGAACGAGGACCTCTACCCGCGCCAGATTGCGCGCAGGCATGGTTAAGCCGGGTGCCTCAGGCCATGGTCGTGAATATCTCGGCCTCGATGACCCATTCGCCGCGTACCTCGCGCCACTTGGCGCTGTAGAGGCCCGAGGCGAGTACCTGCTCTGCGTCGCCACCGATGCCCTGCCAGGTGCCCTGCTCCATCGCGACGGGAGCGACGGGAGACACGCTGACTTCGCCCGGGGTGCGCGTGTAGACCATCCTGTCCGCCGCAGCGAAATCGCGCTTCCACACCTTCACTTGCGCCATGCGCCCGGCGATGACCGCGCTATCGGTGCCGGTGAGCATCACGCAATCGCGCGCGAGGATCGGTCCGATGGCAGCGGCGTCGCCCTCGGCGATGGCGCGGTTGAAGGCGGCCCGGCGGGCACGGATGGCGATTTCACTCATGCGCCAGGGCCCTGCCATGTCGCAGCAGGACTGGCCAGCCCCCTGTCGCGGCTCAGCGCTGCCGGGCGAGCCGGCGGCGGTTGGCGCTGACGCGCTTGCGGTAGTGCCTGACCGCCTTGTGCGCGGTTTCGGCAGGACTTGCCGAACCTGCCCCGGAAAGCGCCACCGGCAGAAGCGCGGCGGCGCGCAGCTTCTCGGCGACCATGCGCTGCATCTCGCGTCCGGTACCGGGCTGCCCCATCAGCGCACCGCTCGTGCGCATCGAGATCACCATCAGTGATTCGGCCCAGAGCCACCAGGCATCGTGGGCCAAGAAAAACCACTCGAAAGCGGGGTCGCGACGCATTTTCGCAAATTCCTTGCAGTGGAGGAGCCCGTAGATCCGGGTTGCAGGACGATCAGGCATTTCACGTTCTGCGAACGTGTGCAGGCCAATCGATTCCCGCTCTGAACGTCTCATATCGCACTTGCAGCATTGCCCCAATCAAAAAGGGCGCGCGCCTTTCAGCACACGCCCTTTTTACGCCCCGGTCAGCTGCTCGAAGCGGCAGCCGGGCGCGTCATGTCATGCCTTGTTCGGTTCGGTGACCTCGTCGGCGGGCAGATAGAGTTCGTTGCCCTTGTCCTTGTAGACCCGCGACATCTCTTCCATGCCCTTCTCGGCATCCTCGACCGCGAGAAAGCCGGTGGAGGGCTGGTTCTGCTTGGCCGCGAAGTCGCGCACTTCCTGGCTGATCTTCATCGAGCAGAACTTGGGGCCGCACATCGAGCAGAAGTGCGCAGTCTTTGCGCCCTCCGCCGGAAGCGTCTGGTCATGGTATTCCTCGGCGGTGTCGGGATCGAGGCTGAGATTGAACTGGTCTCGCCAGCGGAACTCGAAGCGCGCCTTCGACAGAGCATCGTCACGAACCTGCGCTGCCGGATGGCCCTTGGCGAGATCGGCCGCATGGGCCGCGAGCTTGTAGGTCACCACGCCCACCTTGACGTCGTCACGATCGGGCAGGCCAAGATGCTCCTTGGGCGTCACGTAACAGAGCATCGCGGTGCCGTACCAGCCGATCTGCGCCGCGCCGATGCCGCTGGTGATGTGGTCGTAGCCCGGCGCGATGTCGGTCGTGAGTGGCCCGAGGGTATAGAACGGCGCCTCGCCGCAAGCCTCGAGCTGCTTGTCCATGTTCTCCTTGATCTTGTGCATCGGCACATGGCCGGGGCCCTCGATCATGACCTGCACGTCCTGCTCCCAGGCCTTCTTGGTCAGCTCGCCAAGCGTGTAGAGCTCGGCGAACTGCGCCTCGTCGTTGGCATCGTAGATCGAGCCGGGGCGCAGGCCATCGCCGAGGGAATAGGCAATATCGTAGGCCTTCATGATCTCGGTGATCTCGTCGTAGTGCTCGTAGAGGAAGCTCTCCTTGTGGTGGGCGAGGCACCACTTGGCCATGATCGAGCCGCCACGGCTGACGATGCCGGTCATGCGCTTTGCCGCCAGCGGAATGAAGGGCAGGCGCACACCGGCGTGGATCGTGAAGTAGTCGACGCCCTGCTCGGCCTGCTCGATCAGCGTGTCGCGGAAGATGTCCCAGGTAAGGTCTTCGGCGATCCCGCCGACCTTCTCGAGCGCCTGATAGATCGGCACGGTGCCGATGGGGACGGGCGAATTGCGCAGGATCCACTCGCGCGTGTCGTGGATGTTGCGGCCCGTCGAAAGGTCCATAACGGTGTCAGCCCCCCAGCGGATCGACCAGACCATCTTGTCGACTTCGCTGGCGACATCGGAGGCAACCGCCGAATTGCCAATGTTCGCGTTGATCTTGACGAGGAAGTTGCGCCCGATCGCCATCGGCTCGCTCTCGGGGTGATTGACGTTGCTGGGAATGATCGCCCGCCCGCGCGCCACTTCGTCGCGCACGAACTCGGGCGTCACGTAGTCGGGGATCGCGGCGCCGAAGCTCTCGCCTGAGCGGTTGTACTGGGCAAGTCGCGCACGGCCGAGATTCTCGCGCTCGGCGACATATTCCATCTCGGGGGTGATGATACCCTGCTTTGCATAGTACATCTGCGAGATATTGCCGCCGGCCTTCGCGCGCAGCGGCTTCCTGAGCGTGGTCGGGAACGCAGGTACGCCGCCCGAACGGTCGGGTCCGAGTTGGCCGTTGTCCTCGGGCTTGACCTCGCGCGGCTCGTATCCCTCGACGTCGCCGCGCGCCAGCTGCCACTCGCGGCGCAGCGCGGGGAGGCCCGCCGAGATGTCGATCACAGCATCAGGATCGGTATAGGGCCCCGAGGTATCGTAGACTCGCACCGGCGGCTCGCCGCTCGAAGGTTCGAGATCGATCTCGCGCATGGCGACCTTGATCGACGGGTTGGCTTGGGCGGGTACGTAGATCTTCCTCGATCCACGGATCGGCCCAGTGGTCACGCCGATTTCCAGCCTGGAATTGATGTCTGCCATATGCGCTCCTCTCTCTGTGGACGAAGGATGCGCGGATTTCGGGCGTCGAAGACAGGCCGTCCACTTCCTCCGCCCGTATTAACGGGTTCAGGTTCGACGGGTCTTGTGGAGCATACCCACAACTCTCAGCCGGTGGCGCACTGCGCCTGCTGGCTCCCCGGGGATGGCGCGAGACTACGGAGCGAGACCGGGCTTGTCGAGCCGTCTCCTGCAAAATGCGGTCAGGCGATCCGTCGCTTTCCAGATAGGAAAGTTTTCACTTTCCAAAGTGGAAAGTTCATGCCATCCAACTTTCCAGACTGGAAAGTGAAGAATCGCCAGATGCAGGAGCACGCCATGACCGAATACGACAGCCACGCCGCACGCGAAGCGCTCGCCGCCGTGTCGCAGACACGCGCCGACATGGTGCGCGACCTGGGGACCTGCCCGCCATGGCGACATGCCCTGTTCGGGGCGATGTTCTTCGTGCTGATCGGTTCGATCTCGATATCATCGACCATCCAGATGGCGACCGCGCCGCTGCTCGTCATCGCCGTGCTCTTGTTGCGCCGCTCGGATATCCGCCGCACCGGGGTCTTCATCAACGGCTATCGATCCGGCGCGACACTGCCCGTCACCCTGGCCCTCGTAGGCGCGCTGATCGCTTTCGTGGTCGCCGCGATGCACATGCGCATGAACGGCTTTTCGATCGTCTCGAAACTCGCGCTCGCCACGCTCGCCTTCGCGCTGTCGACCTGGGCGAGCGTGGTCTGGCAGCGCATCTTCCGCCGCGAGCTGATGGCCGGTGAAAGCTCCGGGCGATGAGCGCGCACGAGCTCGATCCCGTCCTGCACCCACCTGCGCGATTGCAGATCGCCGCGCTGCTATCGAGCGTCTCGCAAGCCGAATTCGTCAAGCTGCGCGCGGTGACCGGGGTCAGCGATTCGGTCCTGAGCAAGCACCTCTCGGCCCTCGCCGACGCTGGGTACGTGTCGATTTCCAAGGCGGCCCGCGAAGGGCGCCAGCGCACCCATGCCAGCTTCACCCGCGCAGGCCGCAAGGCCTTTGCCGCACACATGGCAGCCCTGCAGGCCCTCGTCGCCAGCGCGGAGAAGGCGGGCAACCTGCTCGACGCAGCCGAATAGGGCAATGACGCATGGGCAAACGCCTCCAATGCCCTTGACCCGCATTGCGCCCAGCGCGATGCGCGAAGACCGCCATGCCGATGCTCTACCGTCTCGATGCCCCCGCACCCGCCGTCGCGCGCGCCTTTGCGACCAATTCGCGCGACGATCCGTGGAGCGGCGGCCATGTCGCGCCGGGGGGCTTTGCACCTGTCATCACCGCCGGGCGCGAGCAGGTCGCGGGCGCCCGCCCGCAGACCCGCCAGCCGCGCCGCATGGTGCCCCGGCTATGGGGCGTGCCCCCGCCGCCATCGGTGCACGATGCCCCGACCTACGGCATTGCCAGCGTGCGCAATCTCGAAAGCCCGTTCTGGATCGGCAACTTGCGCAACAGCGAGTTCCGCTGCCTCGTGCCCGCCACCAGCTTCATGGAATGGGGGCGCGTGTCCCCGACCGACGGCAAGCGGCGCCAGTGCTGGTTTGCCTGCACCGACCAGCCGGTCTTCGCCATGGCCGGGGTATGGAAGGACAGCGAGGTCCCGTCCTTTGCGCTCGTCACCTGCCCGGCCAATGCCGAACTGCGCGCGCAGGGCCGCGAGACGATGCCGGTGATCCTGCCCGGCGATGCGGCCTCGCACGATCTGTGGCTGCGTGGCGGCTGGGACCGTGCGAGCGCGCTCGTCCAGCCCTATTCGTCCTCGCTCATGCGCATGGTCGAGCGCTAGCCAGCACTCAGAAGTGCAGGCCACCAATCACGATGAAGGCTGCGCCCAGAACGATCGAGGTCCAGCACCAGAGCTTCGAGAGCGGGCCGAAGCGCCGCACCCAGAAGGCGAGATAGACGTCGGAAAAGGCCAGCACGACCAGCGCCTCGATGCACATCAGCCCGCCAACCACGCTCAGCAGGCTGGATAGCCAGTCGGGCGAGGCCCAGGGGTTGGCGAGATAGATCACCGCGCCCAGGAACAGCTCGAGCAGGCCGGTAATCATCTGGAGCGCGGGCGATTCGACGATCTCGCCGATCAGTGCATGCCAGTGCCCCGGCTTGCGCAGTTCGCCGATCCCGGCGAACAGTGCAAACAGCCCCAGGAAAATCGCCGTCCAGGCAGGCGCCTGCGAAAGATCCGGCATCATCGCGTCTTCTCCCCTCTTATCGGAAGACAGACTGGATCATGCGCCCCTCGCCTGTCCAGCGCCTTGCGCGCGATCAAACAAGCGATCGCGCCTGCGCGGGCAGGTCTTCACCGCTTGCGGGCGAGCTCGGCTAGTTCGCGCCGCGAGGGGCCGGGGCGCTCGACCGCGACAGGGGCCTGCGCACGCGCCTCGCTCAGCGCACTGGCGACGAAGCGCAGCTTCTGCGCCTTGGTGGTGCTGACACGGTGGTCCCAGGCATGGGCGCCCAGACGCTCGACCTCACGGCCGATGCCGCCGTAGATATTGGCCGCGGCCAGCACTGCCCAGCGCTGGCGGAAGGCGAGTCTCGCCGCGCCCATGCGCGCCGAGGCCTCGTAGCCGCGCGCCAGCGTGCAGGCATGCGCCACCATGGGCACCAGCCGGTCGCGGTAGTGCGGCTTGGTCACCTCGCCGGGGGGAATGTCGGCCTCGACCAGCCATTCGACCGGCAAATAGCACCGGCCTTCGGCATCGTCTTCCCAGACATCGCGCACGATGTTGGAGAGCTGGAAGGCAAGGCCGAGGTCACAGGCGCGATCGAGCGTGTCCTGCGCCGCCTCGTCGGCGGGATCGGTCGGCACTCCCATGACCACCGCCATGAGCACGCCCACGGCCCCTGCCACGTGATAGCAATAGCGCAGCATGTCGACCTCGCTGCGCGGGCGCCATTCGTCCGCATCGAGCGCGAAGCCGGCCACCACATCCTCGATCATCGCGGGCGTGATCGGCACCTCGCGCATGAGCTGGCCCAGGGCATCGAAGGCCATCGAACCGGTCTTCTGCCCGGCCATGGCCAGCTCGGTCAGGGTGCGGATCGTGGCGAGGCGCGATTCGGGATCGAGCCGGGTTCCCGGCGGGGCCGCCTCGAGCGCACGGCCATGGTCCTGTTCGTCGGCGATGTCGTCGCAGGCCCGGCACCAGGCATAGAGCAGCCAGACCCGTTCGCGCGTGGTGCGGTCGAACAGGCGGCTGGCTGCCGCGAAGCTCTTCGAGCCTCGGCGGATCGCCTTGTGCGCGGCTGCGACGAGGGTAGCGCGTTCAGATGCCACGACGGCCAGCCCTCACAGGGTCTTCGGGTCCATCTTGACGATCGGCACGATCGGCTCGTGCGCCCGCATGCGGGTGAGCAGCAGGTCGAGCTCGGTCTCGGCCATGATGATGCCGTGATGCGCGGGACGCACGAAGCCGACTTCGGCCATGTGGCGGTTGAAGGCGAGCAGGCCGTCGTAGAAACCGAAGGCATTGAGCACGCCGATCGGCTTCTCGTGATAGCCCAGCTGCGCCCAGCTCACCGCCTCCCACAACTCGTCCATGGTGCCAACGCCGCCAGGCAGCACCACGAAGCCGTCGGAGAGACGGGTGAAGGCAGCCTTGCGCTCGTGCATGTCGGCAACGATGTGCAGCTCGGTGCAGTCGTGGTTGGCGACTTCGCCACCTTGCCCGCGAGCGCCGGTCAGCGCCTCGGGGATGACCCCGATGACCTCGCCCCCGGCCGCGAGAGCGCTGGAGGCGAGCGCCCCCATCAGCCCGAGCCGGCCACCGCCATAGACGACGCCGATACCCTGCTGCGCCAGCGTCGAGCCGACTTCGCGGGCCAGTTCGATGTAGCGGGGATCGGCAGGCGTTGCCGAGCCGCAGTAGACAGCGAGACGTTTCATCGTGTTCAGTCCGTAACCTTGATGCTGACCTGCGCCCCTTCGGGCAGGTCCTTGATCTGATTGGCGAGATCGCCAGTGAAGCGGATATATTCGGCGAGCGGCAGGCGGATCATGTTGTCCGTCGCATAATCGCCCTCGACCAGCGCCTTGGGCTGGAAGCCGTAGACCTCGCCTACCAGAGTGGCGCCCAGACGCTCGGTCGCTGCCTCGACGTGGGCATCGGCGCGCCAGATGATCTGCGTTTCGCGCAGCGCCATGTGCGCCTGCGCGGCCTTCTCGTCGCCGAGCCGCTCGAGCGAGAGCAGCTCGGGATCGAGATAGTGGTAGACCCCAAGCGCATCGATCGCGAGGACATGGCCGAAGAGCGAATGCGCCTCGATCTCGACGAAATCGACGCCGCTCCAGCCCCAGCCCTGGCGCAATGCGGCCAGTTCGCGCGCTCTCATCGCAGCCCCTCGAGCATCAGCTTGGCGGTCGCCTTGGCACTGCCAACGACGCCCGGGATGCCCGCACCCGGATGCGTGCCCGCGCCGACAAGATAGAGGTTGCGCAGTGCGTCGTCGCGGTTGTGGCCGCGGAAATAGGCGCTTTGCGTCAAGAGCGGTTCGAGACTGAAGGCGCTGCCCTTCCACGCCGCGAGATCGTGCTCGAAGTTGTTCGGCGTGTAGTGGAACTTGGTGACGATGCGGTCTTCAATGTCGGGCACCAGCCGGCGTCCGACTTCGGCCAGTACGCGCTTTTCGAGCAGCGGCCCGACCTCGTCCCAGTCGATCGGCAGCTTGCCTTTGTGCGCAACGGGAATGAGCGCGTAGAAAGTGCTCTTGCCCGGCGGCGCCATCGAGGGATCGGTGACGGTGGGATGGTGCAGGTAGATCGAGAAATCCTGCGGCAGCACGCCATGCTCGTAGATGTCGTCGAGCAGCCCCTTGTAGCGCGGCCCGAACAGGATGGTGTGGTGCGGGATGCCCGGCCAGGTACCCTCGAGCCCGAAGTGGACGACGAACAGGCTTGGAGAGAAGCGCTTGCGCGCCAGCTTCTTGGCCATGGCGGGGCCGCGACGGTTCTCGGAAAGCAGGTCGCGGTACGTGTGCATGATATCACCGTTGCTGGCGACCGCGTCGAAGCGTTCCTTCCAGCCGCTCTCGCACTCTACCTCGGTGACGAGATCGCCGAGCGTGTGGATCTGCACGACCTTGTCGCCGAGGCGTACCTTGCCGCCGATACGCTCGAACAGCGCGACCATGCCGGCGACGAGGCGATTGGTGCCGCCCTTGGCCCACCACACGCCGCCGTCCTTCTCCAGCTTGTGGATCAGGGCATAGATCGCGCTGGTCTTCATCGGATTGCCGCCGACCAGCAGCGTGTGGAACGAGAGCGCCTCGCGCAGGTGCTCGTCCTTCACGTAGCTCGAGACCACCGAATAGACCGAGCGCCAGGCCTGGTAGCGCGCCAGCGCAGGCGCTGCCTTGATCATTGAGGAGAAGTCGAGGAAGGCCTCGTGGCCGAGCTTGACGTAGCCTTCCTGCCACACGCCTGCGGCATATCGCAGGAACTCGTCGTAGCCACCAAGGTCCTGCGGCGCGATGCGCGCGATCTCGCGGTGGAGGGCCGGTTCATCGTTCGAATAGTCGAAAGTGACGCCGTCGGGCCAGTTGAGCCGGTAGAACGGCATGACCGGCATGAGCTCGACGTCGTCGGCCATGTCGTGCCCCGCCGCGTGCCAAAGTTCGCGCAGGCAGTCGGGATCGGTGATGACGGTGGGTCCGGCATCGAAGGTGAAGCCATCGCGCTCCCACACGTAGGCACGCCCGCCCGGCTTGTCGCGGGCCTCGACCACAGTGGTCTCGATCCCGGCGCTCTGCAGGCGGATGGCGAGGGCAAGCCCGCCGAAACCGGCGCCGACGACGCAAGCCCGCTTCATGCGACCTCTCCTGCGCCGCGCGGATCGAGGTCAGCCAGAACACGGCCGCGACCGGCAAGCGCGGCCACGGCAGCGCCGATAGGCACCGGCGGCTTGCCGACCAGTACGCGCGCCATGTCGGCCAGCGTCGAGCGCCCGGCGTAGAAACGCTCGATCAACGGTTCGGGGAGCTTGTAGAAGCGCGCCAGCATACGCCAGCGCTCCTGCGGGGGTGCGGCACCGAATAGCATCGTGCTCAACATGCGGTAGAAGCGCCCCTCGCGCCAGTGGTTTGCGGCCCAGTCATGACTTGTCCTTCCTAGGCGCTCGCCCGAGAGATTGTCGAGTGTGGTGAGGTGCGCTGCAAAACGCACGGCGTCGGGCAACGAATACGAGGTCAGCGGCTGCACCAGAGCGGCGCGCACACCGGCACGTGCGACATCGCCCTGCCAGAACCGCGCGAAATCACCTCTGGCGATCACCGGCAGCACCCCCGTTTCCTCATAGTCGACCGCCTCGACCTGCCAGCCCCGCGCCTTTGCATAAGCGCCAATGCGCTCACGAAGAACAGGCAGGTCGAGCCCGGGATCATCGGAATAGTAAGTATCCTCGACGAAGACCTGCGTCTGCGAGAACGGCAGGCAATAGACGAAGCGGTAGCCATCGAGCTGCTCGACCCGGGCATCCATCACCACCGGACGAGTGAGCCCGTGCGGTGCGGCGAGGCGCAGCGTCTGCCCCATGAATTTTTGCCAGCCACCCGCCATATGCGCGAGACCGTGACTGCCGCGCGCATCGATGACGCCGCCGGCCTCGCGCCGCGTCCCGTCCTCGAGTTCGACCCAGGTCGTCCCGAGTGCGCGCACCTTCACGCCGGTATGCAGGGCACTGGCGGGCAAGGCATCGCGAATCGCCGCATCGAGGCTGGCGCTGGTCACGCTCGCATAGGCCGTGGAAAGGCTGCGGGTGTAGCCCGGAAAGGTGACATCGTAGCCATCCCAGCGACTTGCGATGAGTGGCTCGACCAGCGCGCGGTGCGCTTCATCGACATCGCTGGCGAAGAACGACCACACGTGCTCGCCGCCGATCCGCTCTCCCGCCTCGATCAGCTCGACCCGCAGTTCGGGCCGCCAGCGCGCCATCGCCAGCGTGATCAGCGCACCGGCCAGCCCGCCGCCGACGACGATCAAGGCGGGCATGGCTCCGGCGCAGGGGTCAGGGTTTTTTCCGGACATCGTCAAACCAATTAGGATCCAGTCTCAGGGTCGGCAACTTGGCATCGATGCTGCTTTGCGGCATTGTCGCCAAGATGACAGAACAAGAACTCACCGTCGATCTTGCTTCCTTGGAGGATGCCCCGGCCATCGCCGAGATCTTTTCACACTATGTACTGGAAAGCACGGCGACTTTCGAAACCGAGCCGACGAGCCTGGATGAGACCCGGCGCCGTATGCAGGAGATCACGGATGCGGGCTACCCCTTTCTCGTCTCGCGCAACGATGAAGGCAAGGTGCTGGGGTTCGGCTATGCCCATCGCTACGGTCCGCGCATGGGCTATCTCTACAGCGTCGAGACCACGATCTACGTTCGCCCGGACAGTCTCGGGCGCGGCATCGGCTCGAGCCTGATCACCGCCCTGATCGAAGAATGCGAAGCACGCGGCTACCGTCAGGCCTTCGCCGTGATCGCCTCGTCCGAGCCAGCCTCGGTCGTACTCCACGCCCGCGCGGGCTACCGTCCGGTAGGCACGCTCGAAGGTGCCGGGTGGAAGCATGGGCAGTGGATCGACGTGTTCCTGATGCAGCGCGCACTGGGCGAAGGCAACGAGACCCTGCCCGAGCGCTAATTCCCGGGCATCGAAGCCGATGCAAGGGTCCGGCGGCATGGTCGCCGCGCGCAGATTTCGCGCGCCCTCGCTGCGGGTCACAAAAGGTTCACGACCGAAACATTTGCGACAATGGTACGTTTGACGGTGCAAGAGGCACGGCACAGGCGCGTGCCGCAAGACGCGACCATATCGCCCGGGGGACTCCGATGCTGCATCACCGATTTCACGCCTTTCGCCGCTTCGCCATCGGCCTCGCAGCGCTGGGCGGCGGGCTCGCTGCTCCCGCATTGGCGCAGGACGATTTCGACGGCGCGCGTCCTTCGCCCGAGGATTCCATCCTCTTCCGCGACAATATCTCGGTCGGGGTCGGTGCGATCCTCATGCCCAGTTACGAAGGCTCGGACGACCACGTGGTCACTGCCTTCCCGATCGTGCGCGGGCGTCTGGGCGGGGTCGACATCAACCCGCGCCAGGGCGGCATCGCGCTCGACCTGCTGACTGACAAGCGTGGACAGAAAGTCGACTTTTCTGCCGGCCCACTGGTCGGCATCAAGCTCAACCGCGCGCGGCGGATCAAGGACCCGGTGGTGCGCGCCGCAGGCAAGCTCGACATGGCGGTCGAAGTCGGCGCGAGCGGAGGCGTACGGATCAACCGCCTGCTGCACAGATACGATTCGCTAAGCTTCGCGGCCGACGTGAAGTGGGACGTTGCAGGCGCCTATTCCGGCATGGTCTGGCGTCCCCAGGTCAGCTACGTCACCCCGCTTAGCCCTGCGCTGCTCATCGCTGTCCAGGCCAGCGCACGCCATGTCGATGACGACTATGCCCGCTACTACTACTCGGTCACGCCCGGGCAGAGCAGCGCCAGCGGCTTGCCGCAATTCGACGCGAAAGGCGGCTGGGACAAGGTCAACTTCGGCACGATCGTTACTTGGGACCTGTCCGGCGATGTTCGCGACGGCGGTTTCGCGACGTTCGTTCTCGCCAATTACTCGCGCATGCTGAACGACGGGGCCGACACGCCCTATACCGACCTGCGTGGCAAGGCGACGCAGCTGATGGGCGGCGTGGGCATAGCCTATACCTTCTGAACCTATGGATCGGCGTTGCTCAGCGCATCGCGCACAGCGGCGCGCAAGGCGGGCAGGACCTCGCTCTCGAACCAAGGATGGCGCGCCATCCACAGGCGGCTGCGCCAGGCCGGGTGCGGCAGCGGGATCACGCCTGCCGGAGCCCCGCCCCAGCGCTCCACCGCCTCGGTGAGCGTGCGGGCGAACCCGCGCGGCAGATAGCGTTTCTGGGCATACCGCCCCACGAGCAAGGTAAGGCGTACCTCTGGCAGTTCGGCGCGCAGGCGCCCGTGCCACAAGGGCGCGCACTCGGGCCGAGGCGGCAGATCACCTCCGCTCGCACGGCCGGGGTAGCAAAAGCCACTGGGCATATGCGCGACCTGTTCGGGATCATAGAATTCCGGCTTCGTCAGTCCGGTCCATTCCCGAAGCCGGTCGCCGCTATCGTCGTCCCACGCGAGGCCACTGGCGTGGACCTTGCTGCCCGGTGCCTGGCCGATCACCAGTATACGCGCGCCCGCGCCGGCCTGCACCACCGGCCGCGGCTCGTGCGCGAGTACTTCGCGACAAAGACGACACGCCTCGATCTCGCGCAGCAAGGCCTGCAGTCGGGAGGGATCGGAGCATCTGGATCGATCGGGAACAGCCATGGTCACAGGACAGATGGCTAGTGATCGCATTGCCGCAAGTGCCCGCTGCTGGCGAACACAGGCCATGCCGGTATCGCGATGCGCGTAAGGCCCGGTGCGTCCCGAAGAGCCGTAGCGAGATGCTCGACAAGGGGGCGATTCGCGGTCGCTGTCTGGTGCATAGCGCCGCACGCCCCTGCAACAAGCGTCATGCCATCACCCGGTTGCCACATACGACGGCAGGGTCGCAGCGCGACCACGCATCTGCCTTTTCCTGCAGCCATGCCCGTGCCCATGCGTTGCACGACCTCACCTCTCGCGAAAGGCACGTCCCATGCTCATGACCATCGTCGGCATCCTCATCGTATTGTGGCTGCTCGGTTTTCTCGTCTTCAAGGTCACAGGTGCGCTGATCCACATCCTGCTGGTGCTCGCCGTGATCGTCGGCCTCGTCCAGCTGTTCCGCGGCAAGCGCGGCTTATAGGTAGCTACAGACGCTCCGGCAGGCCGCCTGCCAGCCAATCCGATCAGTGCGGAGCGGGCGGCTGCGGCTTGTTGGCGCGGTAGTATTCGGGCGGATTGACCCGGCGGAACAGACGTCCCTGCTCTGAATAGAGCACCAGCAGCAGGGCCAGCAGGCCAAAGCCGGTCATCGCTGCGGTGATCGGCACCGCGCTGCCATCGTAGGCGAGCCCGATCGCCGAACCCAGCAGCGAACCCATCACCATGCGCACGAAGGACATGACCGAGGCCGCAGCACCCGCAATGCGGGCGAAGGGCTGCAGCGAGATCGCCTGAAAGTTCGCTGCGATGAAGCTGAGCATGCACATCGACAGCGTCATCAGCGGAATGAACATCCACAAGGTTTCCCGCCCGCTGAGCGCCACTACCCAGTGCACCGCCCCCATGACGATGAAGAACAGCAGCGCCGCGTGCGATACGCGCCGCGCACCGAAGGCAACGACGATCCGCGCGTTGATGAAGTTGGTCCCGGCCATGATCAGCGCCATGAGCCCGAACAGGACCGGGAACAGCGAACCCGCCCCGAGCTGCTCCCCGACGAGCTGCTGCGCGCTGTTGAGGTAGCCGAACAGACCCGCTTGGACGAGCGCTGCACCGAGGAAATAGCCGAGCGAGGATTTTTCGCGCAGCGCAAGCCCCATGTTGCCGAAGATGACCTTGGGACGGATTTCCTGCCTGTTGTCGGGATCGAGCGTTTCGGGCAGGCGCATGGCCACCCAGATGAAGACCAGCACGCCCATCGCGCAGGTAACCCCGAAGATCCAGCGCCACCCGGCGACCAGCATCACCGCCTGCCCGACCATCGGCGCGATCATCGGCACGACCATGAAGGTCGTTGCGACAAGCGACTGGGTGCGGGCCATCATGTCGCCCTCGTATCGGTCTCGCAGGATCGTCATCGGCATGACCATCATCGTCGAGGTCACGAAGCCAAGGCACGCGCGCGAGACGAGCAGCAGCTCGAAACTGCCCGCGATCGAGCAGACGAAGGCGAACAGGATGTAGAGGAAGGCCGCGACCAGCACCACGCGGCGGCGACCAAAGCGGTCCGCCAGTGCTCCGGGGAACAGCGAGCCGATGCCCGCGAACACCATGAACACGCCGATGATCAGCTGGCGCTGGTTGGGATCGGAGACGCCCAGGTCTTTCGAAATGGCACCCAGGGCTGGCAGCATGACGTCGATCGACAAGGCCATGAGCGCCTGCATCGAGGCCATCAGCGCCACGAATTCGACCTGCCCCATGGGGAACTTGCCGGTAGTGTCTTGCGAGGAATCCATTTCCCGCGCATGCCGCAAGCGCGAACGCTAGGCTAGCAGATTCGATATAGAGATGGCGCTTTTCACGACCGATCCGCCGGTATATCCGTAATGTCTTCGCATGTCGGAGAAGATGCCCCCGAAGCAGACGACGAGGCGGGACTGCGCAAGATCATCCATGTCGACATGGATGCCTTCTTCGCCAGTGTGGAGCAGCGCGACGATCCCGAATTGCGCGGAAAACCGCTGGCAGTAGGCGGGACCTCGGGGCGCGGCGTGGTCGCTGCGGCCAGCTACGAGGCGCGCGCCTTCGGGGTGCGCTCGGCCATGCCGACCTCGCGCGCACTGCGCCAGTGCCCCGACCTGATCCTGCGCAAGCCCCGTTTCGAAGTCTACCGGGCGGTCAGCCAGCAAATCCGGGCGATCTTCCTCGACTATACCCCGCATGTCGAGCCGCTCTCGCTCGACGAGGCCTATCTCGACGTCACCGCCGACCTCAAGGGCATCGGCTCGGCCACGCGGATCGCCGAGCAGATCCGCGCGCGCATCCGACAGGAAACCGGCCTGACCGCGAGCGCCGGGGTTTCCTACAACAAGTTTCTCGCCAAGCTCGCCAGCGACCAGAACAAGCCCGACGGGCTATGCGTGATCCGCCCCGGAGAGGGCGCCAACTTCGTCGCAGGCCTGCCGGTGCGCCGCTTTCACGGCGTTGGCCCACGCGGCGCGGAAAAGATGGCGCGACTCGGCATCGAGACCGGCGCCGACCTCGCCGCGCGCGACCTCGCCTTCCTGCGCGCCCACTTCGGCAGCTTTGCCGAATACCTCTTTCGGGCCGCACGCGGCGTGGACCTGCGCCAGGTTCGCGCCAACCGACCGCGCAAGTCGGTCGGAGGCGAGCGCACCTTCCACGAGAACATCGAGGCGCCCGACGCCCTGCGCGAGACGCTCGATCAGATCGTCGAGATCGTCTGGGAGCGGATCGAGCGCGCGCAGGCGAGTGGGCGCACCGTCACGCTCAAGCTGCGCCATGCCGATTTCACCACGCTCACCCGGGCGCGCTCGGTCAGCCCGCGCATAGCCGACAAGGCGCAGTTCGCGGCAATCGGCCATGCGCTGCTCGAGGAACTCATGCCCCTGCCCCAGCCGGTCCGGCTAATGGGGCTGACGCTCTCGGCGCTGGAAGGCACGACCAAGGATGAAAAGCCCCCCGGGCAGCAAAGGGCAGACCAGCTCAGCCTGTTCTAGAATTCTAGACCGGGCCCGCCTCGCGCTCGGCAAGACCGGCCTCGACGAGCCAGTCGACAACCAGCGAGCGCAAGCGCGGCGACATGTGTTCGGGCAAGGCGTCGAGCGCAAAGAAGCGCGCCTCGATGATCTCGCGACGATCGGCCACGGGGGTGTCGCGGGTATGGCCGGCAACCACGTTCACGAAGTTACGCGCGCCGTGCAGGTCCTCGCCGCTGACCGCGATCAGGCGCCCATCGTGGAGCGTGCAGGCCGTCTCCTCGAGCAATTCGCGTGCGCCGGTGGGCACCGGGTCCTCGCCGCGCTTCATGCCCCCGCCGGGCGGCATCCACCTGTCCGAACCGTAGGAATGGCGCACCAGCAGCACCCGCCCTTGCGGGTCGAGCGCAAGTACCCGCACACCGTCGAGGCTGGAACGGCGCAGCTTCCACACCTGGGTGCGCGCAGCGTGCGCCAGGCGGATCAGCACCCTGTGCAGCGGCGCGGGAAGCAGGCGATCGAGCAGGTTCAACAGAAACAGGTGACCTTGCCGGTCGCCGACTTGAGAAAGCGGGCGATGGGCAGGTCGTGCTCCCCGGCGATGGCGGCATCGAGCACCGCGCGCTTGTCCTCGCCGCGGATCACGAACATGACCTCGTCGCTGTTGCGCAGCGCGGGCATGGTGAGCGTCAGCCGGTCGAACGGCGCCTCGGGCGGCAGCGGGTCGGGGGTCAGGCGACGCACCGTCTGGGGGTCATCGATCTGCGGATCGGTGTTGGGGAACAGCGAGGCGATATGTCCGTCCGCCCCCATGCCCATCCAGGCGATGGCGAAGTGCGGGGGCTCGAGGTCCAGCGCGAGCGGGACGATCCTTGCGCCGACCGGTTCGAGCCGGGCGCGGATCTTGCCGACGTTGCTCGCGGCATGGTCCTCCTCGACGATCCGGTCGTCGCCCGGCCACACGCTGATGCGTTCCCACGGCAGGTCCATCCCGGCGAGGATGTCGAAGATCGGGAACGGGGTGGAGCCGCCCGGCACTGTTATGGCAACTTGCGGCGCGACGCCGAGCGCTGCGACCAGCCGCTGGCCGAACCACTCGGCAATGGCGGCATTGTCGGCGTTCTCGATGATCTCGATATCAGGCATCGGGCGTGCCTAGCCGAGATCGCCCCCTCGCGCCAAGCGCCTTCGTGCAGATGTCCGGCACGCATCGGCTTCCCGTCCCGATGGCCCGCGAACGCGCTCACCACAACGCACGAAGGGCTGTACGAACACCTGCCCGTACAGCCCTTCGTATCTTTGGAATCGCTGGAAAGCGACGATCAGGCGATAATCTCGCGCAGGAACCACGCGCGTTCCTCGGCCTGGTCGGTCCAGTCATCGACGATACCGTCGGTGGCGTTGTCGCCCGCCTCGCCAGCCGCTGCCTTGACCTCGCGCAGCCGCGTTACGTAGGCGAGATTGTCTTCCATCAGTTCCTTGACCATGGCCATCGCATCGAGATCGGTCGAATCCTGTGCGGCGATCTTGGTCTTGGCGACGATCGAATCGGGGCTGGTCAGGGTCTTGCCGCCCTGCTTTCGCACGCGCTCGGCAATGTCGTCGATGAGGGCCTGGACCTGGCCGGCCTGCTCGTCGAACAGCAGGTGAAGGTCGCGAAACTGCGGCCCCTTCACGTGCCAGTGAAAGTTCTTGGTCTTGATGTAGAGAGCGAAGGTGTCGGCAAGCAGCCCGTTGAGGCTGTCGATCAGGGCGCCCTGCACGTTGTCCTTGGCGGTCATTCTCGGATCCCTTCCTTAGGTGTCTTTATGTGTCGCTAAGTGCAATCTATGGACTAAAACACAAATCAGAAAGGTTTGTTTCAATCGGTTTTTCCGATCACAGAATTCCCATTTGCGACAAGGCGATGAAGCTCGCGACGAGCAGCAGGACCCCGCCCGCCGCGCGCCGCGCCCAACGCACCTTGCCATCGAGCACAAGCTCCGGAAGGGCCCAGGCAAGGCCGACGAGAGCAAGCGTGCCGAACGCACCCGCAGCCCCGGCAGCGTAGGGCGCGCCCATGGCGACGGCCATGCCGACGAGCAGGAAGCGCGGTGCATCGCTCACCTGCTGGGCGAGCAGAACTAGCGCGAGCGCACCAAGCGAATTGGTCGGCTCCACAGGCTTTCGGCGCGGCGCGAGCAACAGCGATTCCGCCCCCGCGAGGCCCAGCGCGATAGCGCCGAAGATGGCTCGGGCAGGTGGCGGCAACGTGGTCAGCATGAACCGCGCGAACCAGATCGCAGCAACGCAGACCAGCAAGCTGCTGACGATGGCGACGATCAACACGCCGGGCCGCGCGCCCTGCCGCTGGACGAGCCCCGCAACGGTCTGCTGGTCGCGCCCGCCTATCCCGGCGAGCAGCACCGCAAGCAAGGTCAGGTAGAAGGCGGGCACTGCGCGACCGGCTCCGTCAGCACGGCGCAGGAACGGTCAAGGTCCGGCCTTCACGCATTCCCCTTCCCTTTACCCCGCCTTCTGGCAGGCGATGATCGCCGCGATGACATTGGCCGTATCTGCCGGGTCGCGCACGCACACGGTGTCGAGACCCATGGCCTTGGCCGGATAGTCGTTACCGCCGGGAAAGATGGCATCGCCGATGAACAGCATCTCGGCCTCCGCGACGCCCGAATGCTCGGCCAGACGCTTCAGGCCCCATGCCTTGTCCACGCCTGGCTGCGTCACGTCGACCGAAGTTGCGCCGCCCAGGTTGATCGAGACGCCGGGCAGGCGCTGCTTGAGATCGGCCTGGATTACCTTGCGCTTGGCGAAATCCGGGTCCCAGACTTCCTTGGCCTCGATCGGCGCCTGCTGGCCGAGCGCGGAAAAGGTGATCTGGCTGCCGCGATCCTCGATCCGTTCGCCCCAGGTCTGTTCGGGCGTGAAGCCGGTCGCCTCGAGCGCCGCGTCGAAGGCCTCGAGGATTTCGCGCTTTTGTTCCTCGGTGAACAGTTCGGCATAGACCGGCGACCAGACGCCCTGCTTGTGAAGATAGAGCTTGGCCCCGCTGGTCGGCATCATCCACAGGCGCGAGACGTCGGCATCGGCCGGCAGGCGCGAGGCGACCTGCTTGTCGAACTGCGGCCAGTCGCCACCCGAGATGACGGCGACCTGCGCCACGGTGAGAAGCTGTGCGAGAAGCCCCGCCATCTCGTCGGTGAGCGGCTGCTTGCTCAGCGCCAGCGTCCCGTCGAGATCAAACGCAACGATCTTTTTCATGAAGCCCCCTTTCGCACCATTGCCGGGCCCGTGCCATAGCGCGAAGGCGTTGTGCACAGCTTCCCGATGAAGCGTCGAAACGGATGTATTTCAGTCCGCCGCGGGGAGCGCGGACGATGGCGCCGGACCGGCATCGCGGGCCGCCAGCATCGCAAAGCCCTGCGCGAGATCACCGCCGCCCGGCTGCTGGTAGAGCCTGAGGCCAAAGCGCGGCAGGATCGCGAGCAAATGATCGAAGATGTCCGCTTGGATCGCCTCGTATTCGCCCCAGTCGGTCGTGGTGGTGAAGCAGTAGACCTGAAGCGGCAGGCCCTTCTCGGTCGGATCGAGCTGGCGTACCAGCAGCGTACCGCGATCGGCGACGCGGGGATGGGCCTTGAGATAGGCAGCGATGTAGGCGCGGAACGTGCCCAGATTGGTCGGGCGGCGGCGATTGACCGCGTGCAGCCCTTCCTCATCCTCCTCGCCCGCGTGCTCGGCGTTCCAGGCCTCCAGCTCGGCTTCCTTTTCGGCCATGTAGGGCCGCAGGATCGCGAAGCGGCGCAGCTCTTCCCACTGCGCGCGGGTGAGAAAGCCCGCGCTCGTCTGGTCGATCGGCAGCGCACGCATGATCCGCCGACCGCCCCACTCGCGCATGTGGCGCCAGTTGCGGAAGGACTCGGTGATCAGCTTGGCCGTCGGGATCGAGGTGACGGTCTTGTCGAAGTTCTGCACCTTGACCGTGTGCAAGGCGATGTCGATCACGTCGCCATCGGCATTGAGCTGGGGCATCTCGATCCAGTCGCCAACCCGGATCATGTCGTTCGAACGCAGCTGCACCGAGGCGACGAGCGAAAGGATCGTGTCGCGGAACACCAGCATCAGCACCGCGGCAGCCGCACCGAGACCCGAGAGCAGGATCAGCGGCGACTGACCGATCAGTATCGCCACGATGAGCAGCGCCGCAGCGGCGTAGATCAGGATCTTGCCGATCTGGACATATCCCTTGATCGGCCGGCTCGCCGCCTCGGGCTTGAGCTCGTAAGCATCGTTGGCGAGATCGAGCAGGTCGCCGAGCGCGCGGGCGATCGTCAGCACGATCCACGCCATCGCCAGCGCCCGGACCACCACCACCAGCGTATCGGGCAGCGCCGCGAACACGGTGACGCCCTGCAGGATGATCACTGCCGGCACGATGTTGGCGAGGTGCGTCACCAGCGCGCGCACGTCGTTCGCCTCGTTGCGCAGCGGGGTGCGGTCGATCACGCGCTCGACGGGATGGATCACCAGCTTCTTGGCCAGCCAGTTGGCCAGACCGGCAACGATGCACAGGCCGATCAGCACGGCGATGGCCCCGGTCAGGGTGCCTTCGAACAGCTCGAGCGGGGCAAGCCAGCCCCGCACCGCGGGCGGAAGGATGTCCGGAAATGAAATCGCTGCCTCCTTCGCTGCCGCGACGGCGCATGCCGACGGGCGGGAACGCGAGCCCTTTTCCACTTAGCAGCACAGGTTTCAACCCCGCGCCGCCTCCAGCCGCACACCGCCACCCCCAATGGTGCGCTGCGGCGGAACCGTGCGCCCGACCGCTCGTTGCTGGTGCTCGAACCGCCACTTTCGCGGCCCGGACAAGCCTTGGCCCTACCCCCGACTGGTTAGGCCGCGCCGGCCTTTTGGGGTGGTCAATGTCAAGATATGGTGCAAGACTGGAACCGATGACCGATCCAAGCGAGAGTCCATCGCCGAGCGAAGCCGCCGCGCAAACGGGCGATCTTCCCCGGCCCCCTGCCCTGCGCCTCAGCCCGCAGACCGCCCTGTTTCTCGATTTCGACGGCACCCTCGTGGAAATCGCCGACCACCCCGACGAAGTGATCGTGCCGGCTGACCTCGGCGCCATGCTGGCGAGGCTTTCGTGCGAGCTCGACGGGCGCCTCGCGATCGTCAGCGGCCGCTCGCTTGCCGCACTGGAGACCATGCTCGGCCCGATCGACGTCGCCATGGCCGGCTCCCACGGGGGCGAGTTTCGCCCCGCCGGAAGCCGCGAGGTCCATCCGCTCGCCGATCCGCTCGACGACAGCGTGGTCGAACGGCTCTCCCGGTTCGCCAGCGACAACGGCGGCCTGCTTGTCGAGCCCAAGCCCTACTCGGTCGCGGTCCATTACCGGCGCCATCCCGAGGCACTCGAAGGTCTGCTCGCATGTGCGACCGCCATCGCCGAAAGCGATGGCCTCAAGCTCAAGCACGGCAAGCAGGTGATCGAACTGGTCATGCCCGGATCGGACAAGGGCTCGGCCGTTACACGGTTCATGCAATCCGACCTCTTCGCGGGTACCGAGCCGATGTTCCTGGGCGACGACGTGACCGACGAGGACGCCTTCAAGGAAATGGCACGCTTTGCCGGGTGCGGCGTGCTCGTCGGCCCACTGCGCGAGACCGCGGCGCGCTGGCGCCTTGCCGGAGTGGACGCAGTCCACGACTGGCTGGCCGAAGCCCTGGCCACCGGCGCCAGCCCGGCCTCGACGCACACGGACCCTGAAACGACCCCCAGCAACTCCCGGACGGAGGCAGGACACAACCAATGACGGCCAGCGGACAGACCAAGTCGGAAACCGAAGTCCCCTTACGCAGCACACCGGATTGCGAGGGGACAGCCGCCGGAGCCGAACATTCCTCCCTCGAATTGTGGCCCATCGGCAATTGCCAGGTGAACGGCCTGATCGATACGCGAGGCGCTCTGGTGTGGGGCTGCGTCCCTCGCGTCGACGGCGACCCGACGTTTTGCGCACTCATGCGCGGCGACAAGGGACAGGACGCGGGCACCTGGCGCTTCGAGCTCGAAAACCAGGTCTCTGTCAGCCAGCACTACGTACGCAATACCCCGATCCTGGTTACCCGGCTCGAGGATGCCGGGGGCGGCGTGGTCGAGGTCATCGACTTCTGCCCGCGCTTCGAGCGCTCGGGCCGCACCTATCGCCCGGTCGCATATGCGCGCATCGTCAAGCCCGTGCGCGGCTCGCCCCGGCTCAAGGTCGTGCTCACGCCGATGAGCGGCTATGGCGCGCAGATCGCCGAAGTCACTCGCGGCTCCAACCACATCCGCTATCTGGTCGAGCGCAACACGCTGCGCCTCACCACCGATGCCCCGGTCGGCTACGTGCTCGACGAGCGCTATTTCCGGCTCGAGCGCCCGCTGCACTTCTTCCTCGGCCCCGACGAGCCGTTCAATGGCAACGTCGAGCATGAACTGGAACGCATGCGCGAGCTGACCGATGCCTACTGGGGCAACTGGGTGCGCTCGCTCGCCACCCCGCTCGACTGGCAGGAGGCGGTGATCCGCGCGGCGATCACGCTCAAGCTGTGCCAGCATGAGGAAACCGGCGCGATCGTCGCTGCACTGACGACCTCGATCCCCGAAGCGCCGCACTCGCAGCGCAACTGGGACTACCGCTACTGCTGGATCCGCGACGCCTACTATACGGTGCAGGCCCTCAACCACCTCGGCGCACTCGACGTCCTCGAGAAGTACCTGGGCTACCTGCGCAATATCGTCGACGATGCCGAAGGCGGAGCCATCCAGCCGCTCTATGCGGTAAGCGGTGCCAAGGAAATCATCGAGTGGGAGGCGCACAACCTTTGCGGCTATCGCGGCATGGGCCCGGTGCGCGTGGGCAATGCCGCCTACTACCAGATCCAGAACGACTGCTACGGCCAGATCGTGCTGCCCTCGATACAGGCATTCTCGGACCTGCGTCTCGTGCGCATGGCCAATCGCGAGGACTTCGAAAGCCTCGAGCGCGTCGGCGAGATGGCATGGAAGACGCACGACCAGCCCGACGCGGGCCTGTGGGAACTGCGCACGCGCACGGCGGTGCACACTTACTCCAGCGTGATGAGCTGGGCGGCCTGCGATCGCATCGCCAATGCCGCTGCGCACCTCGGCCTGAACGATCGCGAGGCCCTGTGGCGCGAACGCGCCGACACCATCCGCAAGAACATCGAGGAAGGCGCATGGCACGAGCTTGCCGGCCCCGACTTTGACGACGGTGGCGCGGGCGGGCATTATGCCGCCTCGTTCGGCGGCGACCAGCTCGATGCCAGCTTGCTGCAGATGGTGGAACTGCGCTTCGTGGAAGCCGACGATCCGCGCTTCAAGGCAACGCTCAACGCGGTGCAGCACACCTTGCGGCGCGGCGAACACATGTTGCGCTATGCCAACGAGGACGATTTCGGGCTGCCCGAGACCGCCTTCAACATCTGCACTTTCTGGCTGATCGAGGCCCTGCACCGATCCGGCCAGGACGACGAGGCGCGCCGTCTGTTCGAGACGATGCTGTCGCACCGCACGAAGTCGGGCCTCCTGTCGGAGGACATGGACTTCGAGACCGGCGAGCTCTGGGGGAACTTCCCGCAGACCTATTCACTTGTCGGGATAATCAACTGCGCGGGCCAGCTGTCCCGCTCATGGCGCGACTGGCGCTGAGGACGCAAGCCCGCAAGTGGGCCTATGCGAGACAGCCGAAGACGCAACAGGGGAAATGAGATGAGCCGCTTGATCGTGATATCCAACCGGGTTTCGGTACCCAAGGCCGCCGGCGCCGCCGGAGCCCAGGGGGGACTCGCGGTCGCGCTCAACTCTGCCCTGCGCGAGCATCGCGGCATCTGGTTCGGCTGGTCGGGGCAGGAGGTCGAGGAGTTCACCGGCCACCTCGACATGCAGCGCAATCAGGGCGTGACGACGGCAACGATCGACCTCGAACCGCAGGACATCGAGGAATACTACAATGGCTACGCCAACCGGACCTTGTGGCCCTTGTTCCACTACCGCATTGACCTGACCGAGTACGACCGCAACTTCGGCGAAGGCTACGAACGCGTTAACGCGCGCTTCGCCGATTCCGTCCGCCCACTGATCGAACCCGACGATCTGGTCTGGGTCCACGACTACCACCTGCTTCCGCTTGGCTCGCTGCTGCGCGCCAAGGGTGTCAAGAACCGCATGGGTCTGTTCCTGCACACGCCCTGGCCGCCAACGCGCCTCCTGGTCTCGCTGCCGTTTCACGAGCGACTGGTGGAATCAATGCTGGCCTACAACGTCATCGGCTTTCAGACCGAGGAATGGCTCAACAGCTTCCTGCACTACCTCGAGAAGGAAATGGGCCTGCCCATCGGCGAGGACGGCCATGTCGAGTACCAGGGCCGCAAGATCCTGTGCAAGGCGTTCCCTATCGGCATCGACTTCAAGGAATTCACCGAGGGCGCGAACAGCGACGAGGCCAAGGAAGCGCACGACAAGCTCAAGGCGAGCGTGCGTGGACGCAAGATGCTGATCGGCGTCGACCGGCTCGACTATTCCAAGGGGCTGGGCGAACGCTTCGAAAGCTTCGGGCGTTTCCTTGCCGACAATCCCGAGCAGGCATCGCAAGTCGTGCTGCTGCAGATCGCTCCGCCTTCGCGCGGCGACGTGGCCAGCTACCAGCAGATCCGCGAGGACCTCGAACGCAAGACGGGCCATATCAACGGCGCCTATGCCGATGTCGCCTTCGTGCCGATCCGCTACGTCAACCGTGGCTATCCGCGCCGCCAGCTCGCCGGTTTCTACCGTGCCGCCGAGGTCGGGCTGGTCACGCCCCTTCGTGACGGGATGAACCTCGTCGCCAAGGAATATATCGCCGCGCAGGACCCCGAGGATCCGGGCGTGCTGATCCTGTCGCAGTTCGCGGGCTCCGCGCTCCAGCTCAAGGACGCGCTACAGGTCAACCCGCATTCGATCGAGCACGTCAGCGAGACGATCAAGCTGGCGCTCGCGATGCCGCTAGAGGAACGCCGCCGCCGCCACGAGGCACTGTATGATTCGGTGCGCGATACCGATGTCGTCTACTGGCGCGAGGAATTCGTGCGCGCGCTGTTCGGCGAAGAGGCGACCCCCGACACGCGCGAGAGCCTGCAAATCGACCAGACGGCCTGACCCCGCGACCCTTTGCCCTCGTGGCCGCGCTGGCGCGCCGATCGCTCCGGCCTACTGCGTAGCCACGACGGGTCACATGCTCACCAATCTGTCATACCCCTGCTCTAGAATGGCGTCACATCGCAGGCGCGCCCCCGCCGAACGCGGCACGGGAACCGCTTGCGATCGACTACGTTGCCCCACGAGCCCTCGGGCTTATCCGTGCAATTCGAAGGGAGCGGCCTCGGCCGTCAATGACGCCATGCAGAAAGTTCTCTACGGCGACTGTACTGGAGGCCCGGCCTCGACCAGCGTACGTATTTGCGAACTCGACGGCGAAAGCTGCAGTTTCGAGGCCGATGCCGCACCCAGTGCCTCGCGCGATATGCTGAACGGTCCGCTGACCCTTTGGATCGGCGCCGTTGGCCCGTTCCATGCAACCGCGACCCATACCGGCGCGACACCCGCTGGCGCGAGCCGCTACCTCGCACGCTTCGTAGAACCGCTCGATACGGCGATCGTACGCCATTTCAGCAGCATCTGAAGCGGGTCCTCGCGCCCGCGCCAAGCCTTGGTTATTTCTGACTAATTGGCCGTCCGACGCAGCGCGAAGCGGCACTGGTCACGCACAGGGAACGGACTGGCGCAAGATCGTGCCATGACCTAGCCTTGCCATGCCAAGCGCAGGGTCCGCAGTGAAGCGCTGCAAATGCTGCAGACACAGAACCGGCGGCACGCAAAAGAATGAGATCAGCAGGGGAAATTTGCAGCGAAGCACGAAGTGCCCGCCCGGCAGCGGTGCCTTGTTCGAGCGCGTACGCAAGCTTTGCATGACATCATCGCAGGACCAGAATGGAACAGTGTCGCAACACTTGGGCACCATCTGCATTGTAGACAAAAAGCCCGCCATGCCTATTGCATTGCAGCATGAATTTCCCGATGAGGCTAAGGGTGAGCACTGAGTTTTTAGTGACAGAGCGGGGGCTTCAGAGCATCGATCCCGACGGCCCGAGACGGGCCCGATCCACATGGACCCGACGGGTCGAACCGCGGGAACGCCATCGTGCGTTCCATCAATACCATCAGGCAACAATCGTCGAATTCACAAAAAGGGGTTCCAGTTGAGAAAAGGTATCATTCTCGCCGGAGGGTCCGGAACGCGCCTCTATCCGCTCACGCGCGGCGTATCCAAGCAGCTGATGCCGGTCTACGACAAGCCGATGATCTACTATCCGCTGTCGGTCCTCATGCTTGCCGGCATCCGCGATATCCTGATCATCACGACGCCGCACGACCAGGCTGCCTTCCAGGCTGTCCTGGGTGACGGCTCGGACTTCGGCGTTTCGCTGCAATATGCGATCCAGCCTGAACCGGCCGGCCTCGCCCAAGCCTACCACATCGGCGCGGACTTCGTCGGCAACGATCCCTCCGCCCTGATCCTGGGCGACAACATCTTCTACGGTCACGGCTTGCCCGAACTGCTCGACAGCGCTGACGCACGCCAGTCCGGCGCCACGGTGTTCGGCTACTACGTCAACGATCCCAAGGCATACGGCGTGGTCTCGTTCGACGCCGACGGCAAGGCCGAGACGATCGAGGAAAAGCCGGAGAAGCCCAAGTCCAACTTCGCGGTGACCGGCCTCTACTTCTACGACGGCGACGTGGTCGAGATGGCTGCCGGGCTCAAGCCCAGCCCGCGCGGCGAACTCGAGATCACCGATCTCAACCGCATCTACCTCGAACGCGGCGACCTTTCGGTCGAGATCATGGGCCGCGGCTATGCCTGGCTCGACACCGGCACGCACGGCAACCTGCTCGATGCGGGCAACTACGTGCGCATCATCGAGGACCGCCAGGGCCTGAAGATCGCCTGCCCCGAGGAAATCGCCTGGCGCAAGGGCTATATCGACAGCGCCCGCCTCGAGGAAATCGCCGCTCCGCTTGTCAAGAGCGGCTATGGCGCTTACCTGCTCAACCTTCTCGAAACCGGCGAGCGCAGCCTTGCCGCGGGGGTGAACGCGTGAATGTAATACCTACCGAGATCGAGGGGCTCGTGATCATCGAGCCCAAGGTCTTTGGCGATGAACGCGGCTTTTTCATGGAAAGCTGGAACAAGCGAACCTTTGCCGAGCACGGGCTCGACATCACGTTCGACCAGGACAATCACAGCCGCTCGGCGCGCGGTGTTCTGCGCGGCCTGCACTACCAGCAGCCCAACGGTCAGGGCAAGCTGGTGCGCGTGGTCTCGGGCCGGGCCTGGGACGTGGCGGTCGATCTGCGTGCCGGCTCTCCGACTTACGGCAAGTGGGCCGGTGTCGAGCTGACGGGCGAAAACAAGCGCATGTTCTGGGTCCCGCCCGGCTTCGCCCACGGCTTCGTCAGCCTCGAGGACGGCACCGACTTCCTCTACAAGTGCTCGGGATTCTACGATCCCGCCAACGAGCATTCGCTGATGTGGAACGATCCCGAAGTCGGCATCGAGTGGCCGCTCGAGGGTATCGAGCCGCAGCTCTCGGCCAAGGACAAGGTCGGCAAGGCGCTGCGCGACGTGGAACCGATCGCATGAAGGCACTGATCGTCGGTGCCAATGGCCAGCTCGGACGCGGCCTGTCGGCCTGCGCTCCGCGCGATGCCGAGGTCACCAGCCACGACATCACCACGCTCGACATCACCGATGCCGGGGCCGTGCTCGATGCAGCCCGCAACGCCGCGCCCGACGTGATCTTCAATGCTGCGGCCTATACCGCAGTCGACAAGGCCGAGAGCGAGGAAGCGGCAGCGCTGGCGGTCAACGCCACCGCCGTCGGCCACCTCGCCAAGGCAGCGAGCGAAACCGGCGCGAAACTGGTCCACGTCTCGACCGACTTCGTGTTCGACGGTCTGTCGGGCGTGCCTTACGCCCCGGATGCGCCGACTGCGCCTCTGGGCGCCTACGGGCGCACCAAGCTGGCCGGAGAACAGGCCGCCGGCGCCGATGCGCTGATCGTGCGTACTGCCTGGGTCTATGCCCCGGCAGGCGGCAACTTCGTGCGCACCATGCTGCGCCTCATGAGCGAGCGGCCCGAGGTTCGCGTCGTCGCCGATCAGATCGGCAGCCCGACCTATGCCCCGGGCCTCGCCAGCGCGCTATGGACCATGGCGAAAAACGGCGCATCGGGCCTGCATCATTATACCGATGCCGGCGCCTGCAGCTGGTATGACTTCGCTGTCGCCATCCAGGAAGAGGCGCTCGCGGCCGGCCTGCTCGACAAGGCCGTTCCTGTACTTCCGATCAATACATCCGACTTCCCCACACCTGCGAAGCGTCCGCACTTCTCGGTCCTCGACAAGACTTCGACGTTCGAGCTACTGGGCGGCCCCACGCCGCACTGGCGCACCAACCTTCGCACGATGATCGCAGAGATTAAAACCAATGGCTAATCTGATTGTAACCGGCGGCGCGGGCTTCATCGGCGCGAACTTCGTCCACTACTGGAACAAGGTCCAGCCGCAGGACAAGATCATCGTCCTCGACCTGCTGACCTATGCCGGCAACAAGCACAACCTCGACGGGCTTGACGACGTCCAGCTCGTCGAAGGCGATATCTGCGACACCGATCTGGTCTCGAAGATCATCGACGAGAATGCGATCGACACGATCGTGCACTTTGCCGCCGAAAGCCACGTCGACCGCTCGATCACCGGGCCCGACGCCTTCGTCACCACCAACGTGATCGGCACGCACAGCCTGCTCAAGGCCGCAAAGAAGGCCTGGCTCGATCAGGGCACCGGCAAGCCGCACCGTTTCCACCACGTCTCGACCGACGAGGTCTACGGTTCGCTCGGCCCCAACGACCCGGCCTTCAGCGAGACCACGGCCTATGCGCCCAACTCGCCCTATTCGGCCTCGAAGGCAGGCAGCGACCACCTCGTTCGCGCCTATCATCACACCTTCGGCCTCGAGACCACGACCAGCAACTGCTCGAACAACTACGGGCCGTTCCAGTTTCCCGAGAAGCTGATCCCGCTGTTCACGCTCAATGCGCTCAACGGCAAGCCGCTGCCGATCTACGGCGACGGCATGAACGTGCGCGACTGGCTCCACGTCGAGGATCACTGCCGCGGCATCGCCGCCTGCCTCGACAAGGGCCGCCCCGGCGAGACCTACAACATCGGTGGCGGGCAGGAACTGCCCAACCTCACCGTGATCGAGGAAATCTGCCGCGCGGTCGACAATGCCTTCGCCGCCGATCCGAGCCTTGCCGAGCGTTTTCCCAACGCCCCGGCCGCCCAGGGCCGCAAGAGCGAGGAGCTCAAGACCTTCGTCACCGACCGCAAGGGCCACGACCGTCGCTACGCGATCGACGAGACCAAGGCGCGCGACGAACTGGGCTATGCCCCGGCCCGCGACTTCCCGCAGGGCTTTGCCGAAACGCTCGACTGGTTCCTCGCACGCGAGGACTGGTGGCAGCCGCTGCTGGAACGCGCGGCAATTACACGCTAAGCGACAAAGGCGGCCGACGTTGAGGGAGCATCGGCCGCCGCGTCATATCCAACACGAACCAAGAAGTCAGACCGTCAGACCGTGGAACTGCCAGAAAAGCATCTCATAATCCTCGGTATCAGGGGTGTACCGGCTGCTCATGGCGGGTTCGAAAGTTTTGCGGAACGTCTGGCTCCGTGGATGGCGCAGAGCGGCTGGAAGGTTACCGTCTACTGCCAGGGCAGCGAGACGGGCGAGCGCTACGAGGACACCTGGGAAGGGTGCCGCAGGATCCACGTCCCGGTTCGCGGTGACGGTGCGGCCTCGACCGTCGAATTCGACATCAAGTCCACGCTCGACGCCGTCAAGCACAAGGCGGTCCTGCTGACACTGGGATACAACACCGGTTTCCTCGCGGCCTACGTGCGCCTGCGCGGCAAGCTCAACCTGATCAACATGGACGGGATCGAGTGGCGGCGCGCCAAGTATCCCTGGCCGCTCAAGCTCTATCTGCTGATCAACGAGCGTTTTGCTGCCGCCTCGGGCAATCGCCTGATCGCCGACCATCCCGAGATCGCACGCCACCATGCCGGGCATGCCGATCCCGAGAAGATTACGATGATCCCTTATGGCAGCGACCGGGTCGATTGCGCCGAAGAGGCCCGGCTCGCCCCCTTCGGTCTCGAGCGCGATCGCTTCTTCACCGTGATTGCCCGCCCCGAACCCGAGAACTCGATGCTCGAGATCGTGCGTGCCTTCTCACGCAAGAAGCGCGATGCCAAGCTCGTCGTGCTCGGGAACTACAACCAGGACCATCCCTACCAGGCAAAGGTTCTCAACGCGGCCAGCGAGGAAGTGCTGTTCCCCGGCGCGATCTACGACAAGTCGACACTGAGCGCGCTGCGCCTCTATGGCCGGGCCTATGTCCATGGCCATCAGGTCGGCGGGACCAACCCTTCGCTGGTCGAGGCGCTGGGCGCAGGCAACGCGGTCATTGCCCACGACAATCCGTTCAATCGCTGGGTCGCCGGAGAAGCGGGGCTCTATTTCCCCGACGAGAACGGCTGCGAGGCACAGATCGAGGCCCTGCTCGCCTCGGATTCAATGCTCTCGGCAATGCGCGCTGCAGCCACGCAGCGTTGGTCCGAAGAGTTTACCTGGCCCAAGATTCTCGGCCAGTATCGCGAATTGCTCGAGCGCAGCCTGCAGGCTGGCTGATCCCGGAGGTCGCCTACCCCCGCCGCGGGGCTGGCCGCGACCGGTTAACGAGAAGCAATTTTCCTACACGCAATGCCGTGCGTATCTGGATTCGGGTCTCTTTCCAGCAAGGAAAACCCGATGCCCGATACCTTGATCAAGCTGCCCGGTGGCTACGCCGTGGCCACCGCGATCGGCTATGCCGACAATCAGGACGGCAGTTTTGCCATCGTCGCTGCCGACCGCCCGCTGCCGGTGGTCGTTCAGGACGGCACGCTGCCAACCGCGCCTTCGCCCCCTGCCCCGCTCTCGGGCGCAAGCGCGACTTCGGAACTGGTCGGCCCGTTTTCGCCGGCCGCCGGGCGCGCGGTGATGCTGCTGCTCGAAGGCACCTGGCAAGGTGAGATCACCCTGCTTCGCTCAACCGACGGCGGGGCCACGACCCATGGCCTGACGCTCGGTGGCGAACCCTGGGGCACCTTTACCGGCAACGTGTGCGAGCCGGTCTGGGAAGAGAGTGAAGCCGGGGCACAGCTCTACCTCCAGATCGAGCTCACCAGCGGCACGCTCGACTACCGTCTGGCCCAGTAGCGCCCTACCGAACCTACTAAGGGCAATAGCCGCCTCGCCTCCCCTTTCATGCCCGGGCCCTTGGCCCGCCAGCGGGCAGACCCGCGCGTGCCACTCGCGCGCACTCGTCGCTGCCTTGCCAACACAGGAGCCAGCATGGCCATCGACTTCATTGCCCGCGCCCTTGGCGTACAACACGCGCGTCGTCTCGCCTCGAGCAAGGAAGGCGACGGCGCCGCGCTCGTCGGCACGGCAGCGGGAATGCCACTGCAGTCCATCCTCGACCGACGGGTCGGCGTGCCTGTTGCCGGGGTCGGCCCCGGCGAGGATGCCGCAGACGCGATCGAGGCGGCCCATGCACGCGCGCTTGTGAGCGGAAGCGAAGTCCTGCTTCCGCCCTACACGGTCACCCTGTCGCGCCCGGTACGGGTCAATCGCCTGCGCGGGGTTCCCGGTCGCAGTGCGATCGACACCTCGAACTGTGCCATGGGGGTCTTCCCGCTCTCGCAGTTCTGCATTGTCAACGAGCACTGGTCGATGTCCTACGACCCGGCCAGCGCCGACACCTGCTCCTATCGCGGTTTCGAGATCGTGACCACGCCGGGCACGCGCCAGTCGCTTCTGGGTCTGGCCAATGTCCGCCATGCCCGGCTGGACCAGCTCGTGTTCACCGCAAACCGCAACCTCGATAACGAAGGCAAGCCGGTCGCGGTCGATGCGCTGCTCGACTTCTACGCAGCGGTCCACGGGGCAAGCGTACGGCGCTGCCAGTTCCGCCAGTGGACCGGTGCCTACGGGGCCACCCGCGTCGCTCCCGGCGGCGGTGGCTGCATCTGGATCCGCAACCACTCGGGCGATGGCACCGATCCGCTCAACATCACGCAGAACGTGAGCGTGCGCGACTGCGATTTCGAGCACTACACCAGCGACGAATGCGTCGCGATCTACGGCGTTCGCGGCCCGACCCGCAAGTGTCGCCTCGATGCCAATCGCATCACCGGCCTGGAAGCTGCTGACATCGGCATCGACCCCGCGCAGAGCGTCTACCGCCCTACCCTGCTCGCGATCTTCCCGCTCGACGATGGCTCGGGCACGAATCTGGGCGATACCGCAGCAGTCTACGAGAACACGATCGCCGACAACGAGATTATCGACAAATCGACGCTCTACAACACGATCCGTATCGGCAACTCGGCGGATGCCGCACGCCGCTGCGAGAACAACCGCAGCCAGCGCAACAAGATCGCCTTCAAGTACTGGTCCGATGCCACCAATGGCCACTACGCCACCTGGCTGGCTGCCGGAGGGACGAGCAGCAATCCGGCTATCTCGTGCATTCCGATCCGTTGCATCGAGGGATCCTTCGGCGCGGCCTATTCAGGGTCGGTCTCGGGCAATGTCTCGCTGGACGACGAACTCGTCAGCGCATCGGGTTCGAGTACCATCTTCTGCGGCTTCATGGGCTGGCAGCTGATCCGCGGTGCGCGCGTGCGCGGCGCGGTATCGAACGGCGCGATCTCGTGCACGACAATCGAGGGCGGCCAGTGGGAAGTCTCGCTGCGCGTCTTCAGCAACTGCAATCAGGTCATAGCCCCCTGGGTGCGCATCAACGTCCCGGGTTCGGCAGTGAACGCAGTGCTGCACGTAGACAGCGCTGCGGGCGGAACGTACACGATCACCGGTGCGCGCGTGGAGAACGGCTCGCTGGTCTACGTCGGCAGCGCCGCCGGTGCCTCGACCATCGTCAACGTGCAGGGCTGCAGCGGCACGTTGAGCCCTTACGACGCCCTGACCGGCAACCGCACCGGCGCAGTCATCCGTGCCAGCGGCAATCACCTCAGTGGCCCCAGCGCGGCCAGCGCGGGAACCAGCACCTTCAAGCTTTCCGGCAATACCTGGGGAGCGACGGAGGACTAGACCAGCCAGCAGGCGAGGCGCACCTCATGCGCGCGTCTACCCTGCCTGATCCGCACCTGGACGCAGTTCGTGCAAGACCTCGAGATCGGCCGGGCTGCGCACCTGCTCGACCACGCGAGCTTGCGGCACGCCCTTGCGGCCGAAGAGGCCGGCCGCACCGAACAGCAGCGCCACCGAGGTGAAGTTGTCGATGATGTTCTCGGACAGCGAATAGACAGCGTAGACCGTAAACAGCGAACGCAAATAGGAATTGGGCAGGCGCTTGAGCGCGATGAAGATCAGGCTCAGGAAACAGATGAAGTTGACGAGCCCGAACTCGGCCAGGATGCGCAGATAGTCGTTATGCGGCACCAGCCGCTGCAAGGTGATCACCTTGGATTGTCCGGGCCCGAAGCCGAACAGGATCTGCGCGAAGCCACCGCTGGTGTATTCCTGCCAGATCTCCATCCAGTGCTTGATACGGAAATAGCCCGAGATGTCGGTCGTCCCGGCCATCCGCACGATCTCGGCATAGGACATGCGGCTGATGCGCTCGGGTCCGACGTAGTAAAGGTCCGAGGCGAAAGGCCCGACCACGGTGAACACGCGATCGAGCAGTCCGAGCATGACCGCAACCGCGGCAACGATGCTGCCGGCGACAAGCAGTGCGATCGAGGTGCGGTTGATCTTGAGGTTCCACGCTGTGAATGCCGCCGCGCTGGCGAGAATCGCGCCGATCTTGCCGAAGACGATCGCGATCGCGAGCTGCATCGGCAGGACGATGCGTCCGAACAGGGGATAGAGGTAGAACAGCACTGCGGTGAAATAGAGCACCGCCGCGTTGTAGGTCTGGAAATAGGAAAACGATGTGCCGCCCAGCGCACCACCGCCCCACACCCTGCTGCCCACCGGCCACAGGATCAGTGGCAACAGCACCAGCGCGGCAGCCGAATAGCGCGAACAGCGGGCCAACTGCTTCGATGTCAGCGCAGCGAAATAGAACGCGAAGAGCGAGACGTACTTGAGCAGGTCGACCGGGTCGACATGCCCGCGGTTGAGCGTCAGCGTTCCAACCAGCCCCACCCCGAGAAGGCCCAGCAACCAGCCATAGCGCGTGAGCACTGGCACGCTGCCCACGACGATGAACCCCAGGGCGATCACGACGACACCCGAGAACGCATTGCCGGCAAGGCCGATCACTTCCGCACCCGTGGCGTGGTAGACCAGCATCAACAGCGAGTTGAGGATGACGATCCAGTCGAGCCGCCAGTTCAGCCCGCGGGAATTTGCTGTCTTGTGCATCGCGTCCTCAGTGCAGGATTAGCGCAAGGCCCGCAACTGCGAAGGCTGCCCCGAATCCACCTGTTTCAACGGCCCGACTTGCGCGCGGCGCGGGCCAGCGTCCAGAGCACCCCGTAGTAATCCACAGCGCGCTCGCCGGTCAGAGCCTCCCCCAGACAGGCCTGCATCCCCTGCCGATCACCTGCCAGGACCGCACGGATCGTCTCGCGATCGCCCGCATCGGGAATGGTATCTCCAAAGCGATCGCGCAGCGCGGCCATGTTGCGGCGGATCGAGGCGGCCTGCTTGCGCCACAGACTCGCACGTGCGGCAAGCTGGCGTGGCATTACCGTCACCGTGGCGATCGCACGCTGCAGGGGCGTGCGCCCCGCCGATCCGAGCCCGATGTTGTTCGCCCCGTGCTGGCGATACTTTATCAGCGGTCGGTCGACGAACTCTATCGCGCCGAACAGCGCCGCGATCTGGATCAGCCAGTGATCGTGGATATCGAGCGCGGGGTACGGCAGCGCCTTTTCGAGCAGGGCACGGTTCATCAGCATCGCGCAGCCGGGCACATGGTTGTTGAGCACATAGTCGCGAAAGCGCCGCGCCGAGCCGGTCTTGCGCGTCGCGCCGAAAAGCGAGGGCGAGATGGTGCCAAGGTCGCGGTCGACGACCTCGAGATCGCAGAACGCCAGCACCGGCACACCAGGACCGAGCCGTGCTTCGGCTTGCCTGACGCGTTCGAGCAGCAAGGCGACCTTCTCGTGGTCCCACACGTCATCCTGATCGCACAGCGCCACGTAGGGGGCGCTCGTCGCCTTGAGCGCGTTCTCGAAGTTGCGCAGGATATTGCCGCGTGGCTCTCCTCCGGCGAGGACGATCGGCAGGCCCGCGCGCTGGCGCTCCAGACATGCCAGCGTTGCATCGCGCGAACCGTCGTCCGACGCCACCACCCTCAGGCCCGGCGCGCTCTGCGCTTCAAGCGAGGCGAGCAGCTCCTCGAGATAGGGCATGCCATTGTAGGTCGCGAGGGCGATATCGACGTTCGCGCCAGCCTGCCCTTCGCCCGGTTCGTGGATCGCGGTAGCTGTCATTTTCGCCCCCTCAGGCCATGCAGTCGCTGTAGAGCGCCTGCATCCGCTCGACGTAGCGCTCGCGCGAGAATTCGCGCCGTACATGCTGCGACCCCACTTGGCCGAGCGCCGAGAGGTCGCTTGCAGACATGGTCTGGAACCGCGCCAGTTCGCCGGCCAGAGCAGCGACATCGCCCGAAGGGAAGCTCGTCCCTGCCCCGCTTTCGTTGAGCAGCTCGGGAATGCCGCCGATGTCCGCCCCGATCACCGGGCGCGCAAGCTGCATGGCCTCGAGCGCCGACATGGGGGCGTTCTCGTACCACTCCGAAGGCAGGACCACGGCCCGCGCCTGCCCCACGCAGGTCCACAAGGCATCGCCGTCGAGCCGTCCGAGCAGGCGTACCGGAGCATTCAGCTCGGCGATGAGCACTTCGAGTTCCTCGCGCTGGGGACCGGTGCCGACGAGGTCCACCGGCACGCCCGAGGCCGCGGCAGCCCGCACCAGAGTGGCCAGTCCCTTCTCTTCGGAAAGGCGGCCAAAATAGAGAATATTGCCCTCGTAACCGCCCGTGAAACGGTCGTCCGCGGGCGGTACGAAGTTCGGGATATAGGCGATGCGCTCCGCCTCCCAGCCCCATTCGATCAGCTTGTCTCGATAGAACCGGCTAGGCGCGACAACGCGCGTGAGGTGCTTGCGATAGCTACCCAGCAGGGCGTGGACATAAGCCTCGACGCCGACCACCGCGCTTGCCGCTAGCGAATTCTTGATGCAGCGGTTGGTGACCACGTTCCAGCGCCCGCCCGTCCGGCACCGCTCGCAGATGCCGTCTGCGTTCATCATCTTGTAGGCCGGGCAGGCCAGTTTGAGGTCGTGCGCGGTGAGCACGATCGGCACGCCTGCTTCGGCCAGTACCGGGAACACCGCCGGGGTCAGGTGATGGTAGATGCAGTGCGCGTGAGCGATGTCGGGTTTGCGCTCGGCGATCAATGCGCGCAGCTTGCTTCGGGCTTCGCGGTTGTAGACCGATGCCAGCGCCGAACGTGCCTTGTCGAGCGCGCCCGAGGCGAACTCCCAGTCGACGGTCTCGGTGAAGTGGCGCTCGTCCTTGCACGGCAGGTTGCGCGGGTGCTTCATCGAGAAGAAAGTATTGTTCCAACCTGCGGCCTCGAACATGCCGGCATGCTCGAGGTAGACCACGTCGGAGCCGCCCCTGGGATAGTGATAGCTGTTGAGCGAAAGCAGGTTGGGCATCGGGATTCCAGGTTCTTCTATTTCAGCGGGGCACGCAGGGAGGACAAGCAGTGCCTAGCCCAGACAGCGCGCGAGGTCGGCCTCGGACGAGGTAGTCATGAACGCGGTGCGCCACTGCGAAGTCGCGTAGATGAAACGGCCGATGCCCGCATCGCCATTGGTCTTGTAATTGTCCCACTGGCCGCTCTTGGTCTTCCAGTAATCCCCCCCGGCCGAGAAGACGTAGCGCGTCGCCGAAGGACCCGGATCGAGCACACGGACCTGGTAGGAGACCAGGACACCGCCCACGTCGGCGCCCGCAATGGCCACCCGCCCGGACTTGGGCCAGAAATGGAAGGGGAGCTTGGGGTGTACCTCGACCGCGGTATACTCGGCGCCGGGCGCAACCCTGGCCTGAATGATCGAGTTGCCCTCGAAATTGGGTTTGAACAAGGCGCCCTCGACGGTGTTCGAGGCACTGACCTTGTGCCAGCGGCCGTTCGAGCGGCTCAGGATGTAGGCCTCCATGCGGCGAATGGCGATAGTGGCAGGTGCAGCATCGTCCTGTCCCTCGGCGGCGAAGACCTGCCCCCAGGGCACGAAGGCGCCGAACCCGGCCCCGTCATTGCCCTGGGCTACGCGGCCGCGCTCGCGCCAGTTCATGTAGGGGTTCACATCGGCTGGCAGGCCTTCGCCGCGCTGGGTCATCGCACTGGCGAGTTCCCCGCGCTGGGCCTTCGGGATCGTATCGATCAGCCGCGTACACCGCTTCGCGGCCTGCGCATCGCCCGGCAGGCCGCAACCGGCCAGCATGGTCAGCGCGAGGGCGAGAAAGGAAGGGCCGGGTCGCAAGGTCATGGCACGCTCTTGTCAGCAAAGGGGGAAGATGGGGCGCGGTGCGCTCGGCCGGACAGTCTCAGCTCTCCAGCCCGATCTGCCGCGCGATCACCTGCGCATCGCGGTAGGGAGGCAGTTGCAACGGCCTGATCTTGCGCTCGATCCACAGCATCACGATCAGCTTGATATGGCCGAGCATGGTCTTGGAGATCGTCGAGCACGAGGATTCCACCGGCAATACGTCCCACCACTTGCGGCGCATGAACAGGTAGGCCTCGAGGTAACTGCCCATATAGGTGCGCAAGGGCTGCGAATTGTGGATCACCGGCGCATCGACGATGTAGCTGGTCTTTCCCGCCGCGCGCGCGGTGAGCACGATATCGGTGCCATACATGTGGAAGCCGTCGAAATTGTCGTCGAACGTCACGCCCGAGGCGGTGCGCACGATGATCGTCAGCTCGTCGACCGAAGTTGCCGGCGCAGGTGCGAAACCACCGCGCCCGATCACCTTCTGCTGGCCCGATGACCACACGTTGCCGACCTGCGATCCGTCGCGCGCCTTGCCGGTCAGGCCGATCACCGCCCAGTCGGGATCGGTCGCCTCGATCTGGTCGATGATCGCGTGGAGCCGCTGTTCCCAGCCCTTGGGGAAATAGACGTCCTGATGCACGAAGATGTACACGTCCGCGGTCCCGCCGACGAGTTCCTCGTTGAAGGCACGCGAGGCGGAATCGTAGCCACGCTTCTCGATCAGCGAACCGGGGGCAACGCACTCGGAGCGCAGCAGGCACTGCTCGAGGATGGTATCGTTATTGATGCAGGCCACATAGGCGAGGCTGCGCTCAGGTGATGTCGGCACGCTGATTCCCTCTTGCTGAACTCATGGCATTGTGGACCATCGCGCGACACAGCGGCTCGATGGCATAGAGGATCGCAAGACCGGCCAGCGCCAGGCAGGCAGCGATCGCGATTGAAAACGGACCCGTGACGGGAAGCCTGGTCGCAGCGACATAGGCTACTGCCAGCATCCCCCCGCACAAGGCGAGATAACGTACATGCACGCCCCTGCCATGGGACAGGGCACCTGTCACCAGCCTGAGCGAAACCAGACACGAAACCACTTCGGCCAGCACCATAAGCGCGGTGAACGTGACCAGCCCGCGCCCCGCAGCAACGGCAAGCGCACCGGCGAGGACACCGCTCGCGCGCAGGGTATTGGCCATGAGGATCGCCCGGCTGCGCCCCATGGCGAGCAGTGCGGTGGCGAGATAGGCTCGGTAGAATGCCAGCGATACCGCGATACCGACCTGGCAGGCCACTTGCGGATCGACGTGGTACTGCGCACCGAACAGGAGCCGCGACGCAAAGGTCACGCATACGCTGAGCGGCACGAAGACCGCACATACCAGGGCAAAGGCAACGGCCGCATAGCGGTGCAGCTTGTCGGCAAACAGGGCGCTGTCGCCCTGCGCTCTGGCAAGGATCGGGAAAGCGACACTGCCGATGCCCGCCATCAGCAAGGCATTCACCGAGGTCAGGATCAGGGTGACAGTCGCATAGGCGCCAAGTTCGCGCACGCCCATCAGCGAACCGACCACGATCCGGTCGCCCTGCATGCCCACGAACGAAAGCCAGCCGCTGCCCACCAGGGGTAGACCGAAGGCCAGCACGCGCCGGCTCATCGCACCATCATAGTGTGCGGCGTAGCGCGTATCGGCGAGCAGATGGCTGATGACGGTAAAGACGAAATACTGGGCATTGAGCCCGATCACGATCGCAACGGGGCTTTCCATGAGCCATGCCAGCCCGATCGTCACGACGAAGCCGAAAGCCTGCGAGCCGACCAGACACAGCATCTCGGGCACCATGCGGATGTCGCGTTGGGCAAGCTTGTAGTCGAGGTGTTCGAAACCCTTGAACAGCGGCGCCAGCGCCAGCAACCCGTAGACCGGCCAGTAGTCCGGCGCGCCGAACATGCGCGCGACGAGTGGGCTTATCGCGAGAACCGCAAGCGCGGTCAGGACGCCGCGCAGGATATTGAGGAAGTGGATCGCATCGCGCACCTGCGCGGGATCCTTTTCCGCGTTACGGATCAGATATTTGTCAAAGGCGAGGTCGGCGGCCATCTGGAAGAAGGTGCCGACCGTGATGAAGGTGACGGCGATGCCGAACTGCTCCGGCACGAGCAGCCGCGCGAGCAGGACATTGCGCGCGAAGGAAATCGCCTGACCAAAGCCCTGCCCGAAAATGATCGTCAGCCCGGCAAACATCGGATGCGATCGCAGCCGGGACAGATCAAACCTGCTCATCTTGCCGCTCCCCTGCGGTCAGGACCGCGCCCGCGCCTGGCCTCAGGAAGTCCGCCGGGCAACGACATCGGCCATCAGCGCGCTCATCGCTTCTTCGTAGCGCGCAAGGCGTCCCCTGGCGATGGCGAGCGCCGACTGGCACTTGGGCGCCAGTTCCTCGCGCATCGCCAGCAGGCGCAGGAACTCGGCGAGGGCCTGATCGGTATCGAGCGCCCGGCCGTCGACCAGATGATCATATTCGAGCGTACCGAAAAGGCCGTTGAACTTGCGGCTATAGGCGATCGGCGCGACCGGCACGCCCGAGGAAATCGCTCCGATGCACGCGTGCATGCGCCCACCGCTGAAGAAATCCAGTCCGGCGAGGAAGCTCTTGGCCTCCTCCGAATTGCGGAACCGCGGTGCGACCTTGATCCCGGGGTATGCCGCGGCAACTTCCTCGGTCACCGCGAAGTCGTCCTCGTCGCAGTCGTCGTCGTGGATCACGTGCGGCACCAGCCAGACCTCGTGTCCCGGCATGGCCGAAACCGCCTCGATCATGCGCCGGGTGAGCGCGGGATAGTCGACGGTCAGCTTGAAGCGATCACCGTGGCGGTAAAGCAGGCCGGAGACGTTGATACCCACCCGCACCGGCGCATCGGCGGCGCGCGGCGCAGGCTCGGCGAAGGGTAGCCGGAAAGCGACGTCGATCACTTCCTCGAAGGGGCTGGTGACCTTCATCTCGTGCAGCGTCGCGGTCGAGAGACCGTCGCGCGCGAAGGTGAGCGTGGCGCGGTTGAAGATGCGCCGCGCAATCGCCCGGCTCCAGCGCTTCTCGAAGGGGCCGATCGTCTGCGGCGCGAAGACCAGCGGTCGCCCGGCGCGGATCGCCGCCCACTTGCCGATGTTGTGGATCAGGAACAGCGAGGGCCCGTAGATATCGGCAAAACCATCACCGGCACAGATGTCGACGACAAGGTCGCAGGCACCGATTGCACGGCGGTACGGCCCGGCCTTGCCGGTAGCGAGCTGGCGCAGGCGCAGGAACTCGCCCTGACTGACGTCGGGATCGGTCGGCGCATCGCCGCCCGGCTTTCCGAACAGCACGAATTCGGGCTCCACCCCGGCGCGCTGGGCCGCCGAGCGCAGGATCGCGATATTGGAACGGCTCAGGGCATCGACCCCGAGATTGGGCCTCCCGAACGCGTGGTTGAGAAGGCCGATCCTCATGCGCTGCAATGGTCTGTCCGTATCCTTGAAAGTGAAAGTATGCAGGCAGTATCCAGGCTCTGCCAGTGCGCTGCGAAGCGAGACCTAGACAATGTTGTGCAGTGCATCAATGCACAAACAGGAACAAGGCCAGGCACGCTTCGCGATAGTATTCGTCAGACATTCGTTCGTCGTGCGTCAGGCATCTTTGTAGCGCCGGACAGATCCGCCCGCGCCGCCTTTACTTGATCGCGAAGCGAACGATCCTGCCCCCACCGCGCGGCGCGATCAGCGCCACCTGCTGGGTTGCGCAGTTCTGTTCGGGCAAGCTGAATTCGACCTGTCCTTCGCGTGCCAGATCGACCTGCTGGACCGCGGCGTAGGAGCCGTCGGGCGCGTAGCAGCGCACGTGCAGCACGATCGGCCGCGAGGCCCGCGGATCGTCGCGATCGATGTTCGTCACGACCACGTGGCGGCCCGCCGCGAGCGCAGCGCCGCGTGTGGCGATGGTCTTTCGGATCGGCTCGGAGTTGTCGTAGTTGAGGACCGCCTGACCCGCCGCGCCCCGGGCTGCCGGCTCCACCCAGGTCTCAAGCCCGGCCTGCGCGGGGAAGCGCCAGTCGAACGGCCCGTCGAGCCCGACGACCTCGTGGAAGCCGAAGTCCGCTGCCATGGTCGTCTCGCCCGCCGCGCAAAGCGCCGACCAAATGCCGATGGCCCCATCGGGCTTGCCATAGCGCACCATCTGCATGGTCTTGGGCGAAAGCGAGGAACACCCGACCTTCGCGCCTCCATCGGCCAGCGCACCCGCGAGCGACGCGATGGTTGCGCCGGGCAGGTTGTCACCGGCCCAGAACAGGAAATCGGTCGCCCAGTACTGCTCGTCGCCGCCGATCTGGCTTTCGAAGGCAGCCAGCCCCTCGGGCTGCGATAGCACTGCGCGCGAAAGCCCCGTGGTCGCCTCGCCGCGATCGCCTTCGCGCCACAAGGCGATCAGGCGCTGCGCGGCAACCTCATAGTCGCCGGCCTGCAGTCCGGCAGAGATCATCAGGTGCTGGGTAAAGCGGTCGCGCCAGCCACGCTCGGCCGAAAGCAGCAGCGCCGAGAGCGCCTTGCCCTCGTTTCCAGTAGCAAGGTAGCCGTTGGACAACAGGCCGAGACTTTCCGCCGGAACCGGGCGCTGCGCGACCAGCCGTTCGGAGAGCGCAAGGCCGCGCGCATTGTCTCCGGAGCGATAGGCATCGCGCGCGAGGGTCTCGAGCGCGTACCCGGCGAAAGGCGCAGGCACGCTGCGTGCGACGGACAGGTCCTCACGCGCCTGCCGGTCGAGCTGGACCCCGACGGCGACCACGGCGGCGGCGAGAGCGCAAAGCCCCCAGGCCACGCGCGCCGCAACGCCGGGCCGCACCAGCGCAACCGCCGGTTGTTCAACAGGACCGCGCGAACGGCGGCGCTCAGTCGTCCTTGCCATAGCTGTAATAACTGTAGGAATAGTAGCTGTAGTCCTGGTCGCCGGTCTTGGGGCTGAAGCGGTTGAGCACCACGCCCAGAACCTTGGCGTTGACCAGCGCCAGTCGGCGCAGCGCCGACTTCACCGCGCCGCGATGGAAGCTGGAGCCGTCGATCACGAAGAGAACCGCGTCGGCGTGCTTGGTCAGCAAGGGTGCATCGGCGAGGCCGAGCAGCGGCGGGCAGTCGAGCACGACCACGTCGTACTGCGAGCGCACCGACTGCACGAACTCGGTCAGCCTGTCGCTGCCCAGGATCAGCGCCGGATCGGGCGGCAGCGGCAGGGCGGTGAGGTTGTCGAGGGTCGGGATCGCATCGGAACGCACGATCGCCTGCTCGAGCGCTGCCTCGCCGGTCAGCACGTCGGTCAGGCCGGACTTGCCCCGACCGTTGAGCTCGCGGTGCAGCGTCGGGCGACGCAAGTCGGCGTCGACCAGCAGCACGCGCTTGCCCAGCCGCGCGATCTCGCTGGCAAGGACATAGGACGTCGTGGTCTTGCCCTCGCCCTGGCGTGAGCTGGTCACGGCTAGGACATTGGGCAGGCCGCGGGCCGTCGAGTAGCGCAGGTTGGTGACGAGCGAGCGATAGGCCTCGCTCACGCCCGAACGGCCATCGTCCAGCTCCTGCCCGACATCGGCGCCCTTCACCCGCGGGATCAGGCCCAGGAGGGTAAGGCCAAGCTTGCGCTCGACGTCCTCGGGCGAGCGGACCGCATCGTCGAGGATCTCGCGGGCAGCAATGGCCATTGCCGCGGCAACGATGCCACCGAGGAAGGCGAGCACGAGATTGAGCAGCAGGTTCGGCGAACTGGGTGCACGCGGCACATCGGCGCGATCGACGATGGTCACGTTGTTCGAAGCCGAACCGGCGCTGGCGCTAAGCTGATTGTAGCGGGACAGCAGCGATTCGTAGAGCGCGCGATTGGTGTCCGCGACGCGCTTGAGCACCGAGAACTGAACGCCGCGATCCTGCTCCTCGAGAGCATCCTCGCGCAGATTGTCGACACGCCCGACGAGCGACTGCTCCTTCTTCTGTGCGGCCTGGAAATCGAGGCGCGCCGAGTTCTTCAGAGCGGTTGCGATGCGCTCGATGCGCTTGTCGAGTTCGGCGATCTCGGCACGCTTGGAGCGGACCGTGGGGTAATCGTCGCGGTGCGTCGCGAGCAGCTCTGCAAGTTGCCCCTCGGCCTTCGACTTCTCGGTGGTCAGATCCATGATCGCCGAGTTCGAATTGACCTCGGGGATCGAGAGCGCAGGCTGATTGCGGAAGGTCTCCCAGCGATCCTGCGCGGCGATGCGCTCGGCGGTCGCGCGGGCCGCGGCACTGTTGAGCTGGACCAGCGTATCGTTGGTGACGGAAAGGGTCGATTCCGAGCTTTGCGAGCGCGATTCGTTACCCATGCGGATCAGGCCCGCGACGCGCGCGAACTGATTCAGCTCCTTTTCGGACTGGGTAACGTTGCGGCGTGCCTCGTCGAGCTGGTCGGCAAGGAACTTGCGGGCATAGGCCGAGCTTTCGTACTTGCGCTCGAGATTGTACTCGACGAAGCGGTCGGCAAACAGGTTGGCGATGCGCGCGGTCAGCTGCGGATCGCGGGTCTCGACGGTGATCGTCGCGATACGGCTGTCGCGCGGGAGCTCCACGCTCATCGAACGCATCAGCAGGGCCATGGCGGCCTCACGGCGCACATCGTCGATCTTGGCGCCCTCGGTCTGCTCGGGCATGGCCGAACCCATTGCCTCGAAGAAGGCCGGATCCTTGTCGAACCGGCCGCTCTGCACGACCTTGCGGGCAACCGAGCGGCTCTGCAGGATACCCAGCTGGGTCTGCAGGAAGCGCTCGGTATCCCAGCCCGCCCCGACCTGCTGCAGGTCGCTGCCTTCGATGATCTGATCGGCCTGATCCTCGATCAGGACGCGGGTCTGCGCCTCGTAGCGCGGGGTCATGAGCAGCGTCACCACGACGCCCAGCACCACCGCGACGGCCACGACAACGGCGAACAGCAGAGCATTGCGACGCACGATACCGAGGACGGTCCTCAGGTAATAGGCGAAGTCCACTCGCGCATCCTGGGCCGTACCTGCCCCCTCAAGAGCGTCCAATCCGAGAGTCTCGTTTTTCAAGTTTCGTTCCGCTCACTCATTTTGCCGTCAGGCGGCAATGTCACTCGGACATGGGGCCAAGCCCGGTCGATGCCCTTAGAAGTCAATTCCGGTCAAGCGCACCGGCGCGAACGCTCAAGCGCCACGAGAAGGTTCTGTCATTCCGGTTTAGCCCCCATTTCCAGCCGGGTCTTTGCCCCCTGTGCCGAATTTCCGGACAAGGTGCGCAGCGCCAGCGCCAGCATCAGACCGGCGAAGCATAGTAGCGTCTGGTTGCGCAGGGGATAGTCCAAAATGGATTGCAGCGCGAGGAGCGCAAACGTCCCGACCCACGCCAGAGCCGGTCCACCCATGCGCAAACCCTTGAAACAAACCAGTCCCAGCAAGGCCAGCCAGCCAAGCACGAGGGCAATTCCGACCACACCGGACTCAATTACCGCTTCGAGGTAATCGTTGTGCGCACGACCGGCCCGGCCCGGCGAGAGCGTCTCGAGCGTCTCGCTGGCCTGGAACACCTCGTCGAACGCGCCCACTCCTGCGCCCAGCGGCCAGTAGCGTCCGGCAGCGCCAAGACCATCGGTCCAGATCGCGAGACGCGCGTCCTGCAGGTCGTCGAAGCGCGACAGGCTTGCCCCGACACGTTCGTTGGTGAGCGCAAGCGCACCCAGCCCGCCCAGCACCAGCACCGACGCCCCCAGCGCAGCAATGATACCGCGGCGCGAAATTCCGGCCGAGGCCCAGATGCGCAGCGCCTGCAGCACGAAAAGCGCCGCCGGCACGATCAACAGCGCCATGCTCGAACGCGACTTCGTCAGCACCACGCCGACAAGCAGCAGCCCCCCGAGCACGGCGGCACCGAGGTAGGTGGCAGGCTTGCCGCGCCGCGTCGGCAGCGCGCCGACCAGCGCGCAAAGCGCGATATCGAGGAACAGGCCGGCGGAATTGTGGTTGGCGAACGTACCTTGCAGGTCGCTCGAGCCGTAGACCTGCGCGAAGAAGACCAGCTTGCGATTGCCCAGCGCGAGCTGCTGCGCACCGAGCAGGACGACGAATCCGCCCGCCAACGCGACACCGACGAGCGCCTTGCGCAGATGGCGCTCGGGCAGTTGCCACAAGAGCACGAGCATTGCGAAGGCTGGCATGAGCGCAAAGAAGGCGACGAGCGTGCGACGCACGTTGAGCGAGAACGGCATCCAGGCGCCCTGAGCGTCGACCAGCTCGAGCGAGGAAGAGACCAGTTCGCGCCCCGGCAGCGCCTGCCACAAGGCCGGCGGCAGCGGTACGCTCTGCAACAGCGGGACCAGCAGGCTCGCCGCGATCAATGCGGCAGCAGCACGCGGCGCGGCCGCAAAAAAGGTAAGAACGTGCGGAAGGTTGATCGCCAGCAACGCCAGCGCAACCAGCTGTACCAGCAGGTTCGCGATGCCCGCTTGCGAGCCGCCACCACCTGCAAGCAGCGCGACGATCAGCAGCAGCGCGGCCTGACCCGCGGGCTGGCGCACAAGCTGCAGGCCAGCACCAAGCCTAGAGTTTGGAATAAGTCACCCCGCCCAATGCACAAAACACCACTTTGCCGCACCTGCTCCCGAAGCCGCACGAAGATGCCTTCCCGTCAGGGAAGATCAATCGTGCCGACATCGCGCCGCGCCGGACAGGCCCGGAGCGCAGATGGGCTGCATGCCTTAAACGGGAACCCGAAAAAGAAAAAGGCCCCGCCTCCGTTATCGGGAAGCGGGACCCTGTAAATCGAACCAGGTCGATTATGCGCCGTCGGACTTGTCGTCGTCGACAGCTTCGTAGATGCCGTAGCCGACAGCAGCAGCAGCAACGACGCCGAGCACGATCACGCCGGCTTCAGCCTTCTGCTTGCCCTTGACGGCGGTCGACTGACGCTCACCAACACCCGAGAGGTTGGCGATCTTGCCGGTCGAAGCCGAAGCCGTCGTACCAGCCTGGGCAGCGACGGGAGCAGCAAGTGCACCGGCAGCAGCCAGCGACAGCAGGATATTCTTCACTTTCATTATAGCCTCCTTCTAAGCCACTTAGTTGGACTTGGCTGTTTAACACGGATATCGCAGCGCACAATCAAACGCAAAAGGATTTATGTGCTTTCCCGGATTTCAATTCTCGCCGCGATCGCCCTTTCGCTAGCGCCCCTGACGGCACGCTCAGGAGAAGCCCCTAGCCCTTGGCCGGTTACCATGCGGTTAGCGATGGGCCGACTTTCCGAGATCGGTTATCGCCTTAACCATGCTGCAGCGCCACTTTGCCGCAGCAAAGCCACCGCGACAGGATTGAGCGTTGACTATATCGGCGCCTACGCACCGGGAGATCGCGAGGCGGTGAAACAGCTGCTCGGCATGACCGATCTGCCCCAGGTGGCAGCCGTCGCGCGTGGCAGTCCTGCAACACTCGCGGGTGTCCGCGCAGGCGACACAATCGTTTCCATCAACGCTGTGAGCACAAAGCAACTTATTGAAGAATCAGACGAACCGAGCCTTTTTGCCGATGAACTGGAGCAGCACCTGCGTGTCCTCCCGAGTGATTCGCCGATCGAGCTCGTGCTCGAACGCGAGGGGCACGACATCACCGTCACGATAACGCCCGAAGCGGCCTGCGCGCCGCGTTATATCCTCAAGACCGACAAGGGCATCGCCGCCTTTACCGATGGCGCCAACATTGCCGTCTCCTCCAGACTGATCGACTTCGCCCAGAACGACGACGAGATCGCGCTCGTCGCGGGGCACGAGCTGGCCCATGTGGTTTATGGCGACGATGAAGCCAGCGGGCTTGGCCAGCGCCGGTTCTGGGAGGACCGGGCCGACCTGCTCGGACTGCGTATAGCCCATTGCGCAGGCTACGACGTGGACAAGGGCCTCGCCTACTGGACGCGCCGCGATGCCAAGGACTGGCTGCGCCTGTTTCGAGACCCCACTCATCGCTCGCGCGGGGCGCGCGTGAAGCGCATGCGCGAGGAACTGGCGTCGCTCTCCTGCCCGCCAGCCCTGCCCGACATGACCGGTGACGAAGGCTAGGCCGGGCTGCGATCCCCGGCCTGCGATGGACCGAGCTTGCGCTCAATCGAGCCACGCACTAGTCCCAAGCGCAACCAGTTTTTAGTTCCCAATGGAGAGATCCTTAAGTGAATTACTCTAAGACATTTCTCGTAGTCGGAACATGTCTCGCAGCCGGTGTCCTGGGCGGCTGCACCGCGACCACGCCGAACCCGAACCTGCCGACCGGCGCGGCGGCCTACGAGGTGATCCCGGCATCGATCCCGGTTCCCACCACCTACCCGATCCGTCCCAAGGACATCCTCACCCTGCGCGTCTTCGGCGAGCCCGACATCTCTGCCGATGAAATGCGCGTGGACGACGCCGGCAAGATCCAGGTCCCGCTGATCGGGACCGTCGATGCCGCCACGCGCAGCGCCGACGAGGTCGGCAAGGAAATCGCGCAGCGCCTCGGGGCCAAGTACCTCATCAACCCGCAAGTCGCACTCTCGGTCGCCGAAGCCGCCCCCAGCTACGTCTCGGTCGAAGGCGAGGTGAAGAAGCCGGGCGTCTACGAGATTAATGGCCGCTCCTCGCTTCTCTCGGCGCTGGCCCGCGCCGAAAGCCCGAGCTCGACCGCGAAGCTGGACGAAGTGGTCGTGTTCCGCACGATCGACGACCAGCGCATGGTGGCCCGCTTCAACCTCAAGGACATCCGCACCGGCGTCAGCCCGGACCCGATGATCCTCGATGGCGACGTGGTCATGGTCGGCTTCTCGCGCGGCAAGGGTCTGTGGCAGGACATCCTGCGCACCGCGCCCTTCTTCAACGCATTCGTGCTGTTCGCAACGCGCTAAGTCGGGCGCCGGTAACAGGGCGGTCGGTCCCGGGATGACTGGCCGTGCCTGCTTCCGGCACTCGGATTGCACGGTTCTCGATCCGACTTTGGTTTGACCACATCACCTGTCGGGGGATAATGGCGCGCGACGTCGGCCGCACGGGGGTGGCCAGGACGATCGCCACCACGGCAATCGCTGCCATAATGGCTGCACGGGGGTAAGACATGACGCGCAAGGTTCCGGTTCTGGTCACGGGCGGCGCCGGGTACATCGGCAGCCATGCCGTCCTTGCCTTGCGCGACGCGGGCTGGCCGGTCACGGTGATCGACAACCTCGTCACGGGCTTTCGCTTCGCCGTACCCGAAGGCGTCCCGTTCTACGAGGGCGACATCGCCGATGCCGACCTGCTCGCACGCATCATCGCCGAACAGGGCATCAAGGCGATCATGCATTTCGCCGGCTCGGTAATCGTCCCCGAATCCGTCGAGAACCCGCTCAAGTACTACGAGAACAACACGGTAAAGAGCCGCGCCCTGATCGCCGCGGCCGTCTCCGGCGGGGTAGACCACTTCATCTTCAGCTCGACCGCGGCGACTTACGGCACGCCCGAGGAATCTCCGGTGCGCGAAGATTCGCCCAAGCTTCCGATCAACCCCTACGGCATGTCCAAGCTGATGACCGAGACGATGCTCGGTGACGTCAGCCGTGCGCATCCGATCAATTACTGCGCGCTGCGTTACTTCAACGTCGCCGGAGCCGATCCACTGGCACGCACCGGCCAGTCGACGGCCGGAGCCACGCACCTGATCAAGGTCGCGGTCGAGGCTGCGCTGGGCAAGCGCGAACACGTCGCGGTGTTCGGGACCGACTTCGACACGCCCGACGGCACCGGCGTGCGCGACTATATCCACGTCTCGGACCTCGCCGCAGCCCATGTCCTCGCGCTCGAAGCCCTGATCGCGCAGCCGGACCAGAGCATGACGATGAACTGTGGCTATGGCCGCGGCTTCTCGGTGATGGAAGTGCTCGACGCGGTCGACCGGGTGACCAACCGCACGATCGAGCGCCGCCTCGAAGGCCGCCGCGCGGGCGACCCGGCAGCGCTGATCTCGGACAACAGCCGCATCAAGGCCACCTTGCCCTGGCAGCCGCAGTACGCCGACCTTGGCACCATCGTCGAACATGCCCTCGCCTGGGAACGCCGGCTTACCGAAATCCACGCCGCCGGCGCCTGACGTTTCGAGTTCTCGTCGAAGTAGGGCAGAACAACCCCGCCCGGGCCGCGCGCGACGCGCGAGCTCGGTGACGGAGCCCTCTGCATGAGCAGGCTGACGTCGCCGGCGTGCCTTGCGCCCGCAAGGGCACGCCGGATCATTCGTCAAAACGCGACACTAAGCCCCGCGCGAGCCGAGAAGTCGGTGCTATCGGACGTCTTTTCCATCCGGCCCGACAGCTTCCATGTGAAGTCGTAGCCCCCGGCAAGCACCGAAAGCTCTCCGATCCAGGCGCCCTGGATGTCATCGCCGGTCAGCGTGAAGGCATCACCCGCATCGTAGCTGTCACCACCGCCGAAGTAGGCAGTGGTATCGCCGAGCCCGCCTGCGAGCACCTCGCGCCGACCACCTTCGAACTGAAAGGTGAGCGGACGATAGTCGGGGGTGATCCGGCCAAGCGAATAGGCCGCGGTCAGCGTTGGGGTGAGTGTCGTCGACTTGCTGGTGCGGCTGGCGACGGTGAGCGCGATCGCATCGCTGTCGGCATCCTCGGTATAGCCGTTCTCGCGCAGCCAGAACTGCTCCAGTTCGACCTTGGGCTTGAGCGAGAAGCGGGGCGAGACGGCATAGCGATACGACGCCCCCGCAAGGCCGGACAACAGCCAGCCGCTCCACTTGCCATCGGCATCGTAAGTGAAGTCGGTATCGTCGATGGTGCCTGTGTAGGTGCGCGTGGAATCGACCGAGACACGGGCGGCACCGATCCGCGCCCAAGTCATCAGCGGCCCCCACGAATTACGCCAGAACAGGCCGAGCGCATGTTCGCCGATGTCGAGATCCTGCGATCCCCCGTTGTCCTCGACGCTGCCTTGCAGCCAGGCATAGGAGAAGCCGACGTAGCCGATGCGGGTCCGCCGCTCGATGCCTGCGGACAGGCCCCAGCCGCTGATGTCGTAGCCAGCGCTGCCCGTCGCATCCTTCGAGGCGCGCCAGTAGACCGGTTCCAGCCAGCCACCGGCGTCGGTGATGTCGAAAGTGGAGGTGTCGTCCGAGACATGCTGCGATGCGAGACGCGTGCCCTGCGTGACGGCCTCGAAGACACCGCCCGCATAGTCGGGCAGCAGACCCGAGGTCTGCTCCTGCAACGTCGCCGTATCTTCGACCTGCAACAGGCTCTCGGCAAGATAGTCGTCATTCGCCGCCGTTGCGTAGATCGCCTCCCAGGCCGCAGCGCTGGAACGGTCGATCCCGAGATCATCGGTCGACTTGCGCGAGATCGTCAGCGAGATAGCGTTGTCCTCGCTGCTGACCGTGCCGTCGTAGATGAACGGCAGGTCGAGCGCGGTCTCGAGGCTTCCTTCCAGCGTCAGGGTGTCGGCAGTCAGCACCGAGTAAGTGCCTTCCGCCGAGGCGAGATCCGAGATCGTCGCGGTGATGCCCGCCCCATCGGCGAAGGTCGCGCTGGTAACGTCGATCGTCGAGACCTCGTCGCCGTCGATCGCGATGCCGACCGCGCCTTCGGAACCCACGTAGAGCGTGCCGAAACTGGCCGTCTCGTCCTCACCCGCGATCAGCGAACCGCCGTTCACCGTGACCGTGAGATTGTCTGCATTGGCGAATGTGCCGGTGTAGGTCGCGCTGTCGCTGATCGTCAGCGTGCCGGCGTTGCCTGCGAAATCCATGGTGCCATCGAAGCTCGAGGTATCGGCCATCGTCGCCGTGCCGGTGCCGCCCTCGAAATAGACGTCGCCGGTATAGGCAAGATCACCCGAGAGGCTGAGCGTGTCGTCGCCATCGCCGAACGTGGTATCGCCGATGATCGTGCCCGAGGACGCATCGATCGTATCGTCGCCGCTGCCCAGCGCGATGTCGCCATAGATGCGGGTGTAGACCGTGGGATCGACGTCGACCTCGTTGTCCTCGAGGTACTCCGCGCTGGTCTCGGCATCCGCGTCGTTGAGGTACTGCGTGATGGTGACGCCGGTTGTGTTCGCCGAGAGGTCGATCGCGGTGCGAACGTCGGTGCTCGAACCGTTGGCGAGGATGTAGCCGGTGTTCTCGATGCTGGTGAGCGTGCCCGAGAGATCGCGGATCGCGGTAGTGCTGCCCTCACCCGGCGAGGAGATGATCGCCGAGATGGTTCCCGAATTGTAGAGCGTCTCGACCGTGCTGCCCGCCTTGATCAGCAGCGCCGTCGCATCGCTATCGTAGGTCGTCGCCCGGATCGATCCGGTGACGCCAATCCCATCGGTCAGCGTCACGCGGCCCGCATCGCTGCCGATCACGACGCCGAAGGCATCGGTGTTACTGTATCTGGAGTTGGCAACGACCGAACCGTCCACGATCAGCGAGTAGTCGCCGGCATGGCCCGTTCCCGCACCGATAGTCATGTCCTGCGAACCGCCGATCTGGATGGCCGCGCCATTGCCATAGGCAACGACCGAGCCGGTGCCCTCCTCGTCATCGTCGACGCCGTCGTTGTCCTCGTCGTCATTGTCATCATCGTTGTCGACCGGCGGTGCGGCGATGATGATGCCGCCATCGACGTTGCCGGTGATCGAGACCGTCGCCGCGCCTTCGCGCAAGGCCGCGCGCGAGAGCGAGATGGTGTCGTCGTCATCGTTGGTGAAATAATAGGACTGTGCCAGTGCGCCCTGCACGGTGACCGCACCGGTCACGTCGCCCGCGACCGACAGGGCGGTCGCGCCTGCGCCGGTAACGGTCACGTCACCCTCGACGGTAACGTTGCCATCTACACCCTTGGTGGAAATGCCCAGCGCATTGTCGCCCACGACCGTGATCGAGCCGGTGTTGTAGATATCGCCGGTGTAGTCCCCGGCCAGCACGATGCCCCCCGAATCGAGGCCCTCGACGTCGATCGAGCCTTCGTTGGTGATGCTGCCAGCTGCGTCTCCGGCCAAGTAGATGCCATAGCGGTTGCTGGCCGAAGCGATCTCGCCGTCGGCGATGCTGTTGCTGTCCTCGTCCTCGGGCACGAAGTCCTCGAGCACGCTGATGGCGGCATCCTCGCCTGTGTAGATATCGGCGCTCGTGCCAGTGGCGACTGTGATGCCGCTGGCTCCAACGGCGCCGTCGGCATCGCCCAGGTCGAGTTCGCCCTCGAGATCGACCGCATTGTTGCTGTCGACGGTGATCGCGGAACCCTTGGTGAGAACGATCGAACCATCCTCGGTCACGGTGACATCGCCTGCACTCGAGGTGACGAGCGGCGTAGTGGTCTCGGTGGACACGGACGTCGCGGCCATCGCCGGCGCAGAGCCGAGCGCGAGGACGAGGGCTCCGACACTGACGGAATCATGGAATCTGGACATGGAAACGGGGTCTCGATCTGGAGAGGATAACGGGCGTTGCGCAAGATCGAACCGCCCGCATTTCACGCCGCGACGGGCGGGGGTAATGCGGGCGGCAGCAAGCCTCGTGAGAAGAAAATGCGATCAGCCAGCGATGCCGATGAGCGCAGTGGCCGAATAGCCCGCCGTCAGCGAACCGCTGACCGAGGGCGTCATCTGCGCGACTTGCGCCGAGGTATTGTCGCCGAAGACGTTGTCGGACGAGAGCGACAACCCGTTGTAGTTGGAGATGCTCGAAGTGTAACGGCTGTCACCGGTGTAGACCTCGGTATTGGTCGCGGCTGGCATCGCCAGCTGCGAGATCAGGTCCGCCGTGCGCCCGGTACTGGCCGAGGTCAGACCATCGAGGAAGATCTCGAAGTGAATGTGCGGCCAGCGCCCCGAATAGCAGGCCGGGTAGATCGAGGTGAAGGTGACCTTGCCCTCGGAATCGGTGACCTGCACGCCGCGCAGGTAGCTCTCGGTCGTGACGCCGCTCGAATAGAGCGAGTACTTTCCGTCGACATCGCAATGCCAGATGTAGATCGCCGCGCCCTCGATCGCCGCGCAGCCGTTGTTGACGTCCACCAGTTGCAGCTCGAGGGTGAGTTCGATGCCCTGCGCGACCGTCGTCGACCCAATGAAGCTGGGCCGGATATCGGATCGGATCACGCCCGAATTGGTCAGCACGTTGGAGGTCGAGCCGCCCGAACTGTTGGTGCCGTCGGCCGGGTAGGGCCCGTTGGTCTCACTCGGATCGGCGATGCAGCTACCCGACCCGCTGGAGCTGGCGGTATCGTCGCTCGAGGATGAGTCGGTCGAAGAATCCGTCGTCGAACCCGATGAGGAGGAGGACGATCCGGAAGTCGAACCCGAACTCGAAGTGGAAGCGGTAGCGTCTTCGCCCCCACATGCCGCCAGCAAAGCGCTCGTACCGGCGCTCGCCAGAAACGCCAGCGCCCTGCGCCGCGCGAGCATTTGCCCCGCGATGCGCTCGAGATCTTCGCCGAGACCCTTGCCGTGCTCATCCATTTCAACGTCACTCCTCGTACAGGTCCGCGCGAGATGGGCGCGCGGACGGATCGTGCCGGAAGCAATGTCAGTGCGGATTTGCCGCTGGATTTCAGGCGATTTGCAACAATGTCGTGAGGGACGTGCGCCCGCTGCAACACTAGAGGCAGGAGCGATTGACCACGCAGGGCCGCTTGCCGGTCAGGCAGGGGTGCCCGTGGTCACCGCCGGCACGAAGAGATAGCCCTCGTTGCGCACGGTGCGGATGATGTCGCCGCCGCCCTCACCCTCGGACAACTTGCGACGCAGGCGCGACAGCTGGACGTCGATGGCGCGATCATAGTGCTCGCTATCCTCGCCGCGCGACCAGTCCAGCAGCTGGTCGCGGGTCAGGACTCGCCGCGGATGCTCGGCAAAGGCGCGCAGCAGGCGAAACTCTCCATCCGAGAGGGGGATCAACTGTGCCGCGGGATCGACCAGCAGGCGCAAGCCCAGGTCCATGCGCCAGCCTGCGAAGTAGAGGCAATCGCCCGAACCCGCATCGCCTGCGCCAGCGGGACCGGGCGCTTCCTCGCTCGCCCCCTTGCCGTCCTGCACAGCGCGGCGGCGCAGGACGGTACGGATTCGCGCGAGCAGCTCACGCGGGTTGCACGGCTTGGCCAGATAGTCGTCGGCGCCCATCTCGAGCCCGACGATGCGGTCGACGTCGCTGCCAACCGCCGAAAGCATGATTACCGGCGGCGCGCCCGCCCCCAGCCGACGTAGCGCAGACAGGCCATCCTCGCGCGGCATCATCACGTCGAGCACGATGAGGTCGAAGTTCTCGCGCTCGAGCAGCGCGCGCATGGCGGCGGGGTCCTCGGCCACCGCTGTCTCGTAGCCGTGCCGAGCGAGATAATCGCCGATAAGCGTACGGATGCCCTCGTCGTCGTCGACGATCAGGATACGGGTCTGCATGTCCATCGCGTTTGATTCTAGAAGCATCATGTGGATTTGCACAGTCGCTATGCCCAAGCGATTTCAGCTACCGACACAGCTTGCGACACGATTGCTACCCAGCCGTAACGCGATGAAACACCGAGGCAACCTCACGGTCTGACAAGGGCATGGCACGCAGCACTCCAAAAGGTGTGCGGCGCGCAAAGCTACCCTCCTCGCTGCCGCCAAGGCGAGGAAGGGTACCGGGATCGTCGCGTGTCAGGTTTCGATGTCGCACCCGCCCTGCCCCTCGGCGATCCCGGATCGGCCAGCGAATGCCTGTCCCGCCCGCCTTCGCGCCATGTCCGAGGCTGGCTCGGAGCCATGACTGTCCGCATCCCGAACAAGTCGATTGGAGTCGCCAAAGTGACACGGATCGCTGATAATCGCCCGGTGCATCTTCGGCTCATGAGTCGAACCCAGAGTTTCCACGCCTGCACGGTTGCCGTTTCGTGCAACGCACGGCGTGTTCCGTGGTGACCGTTCCCGTGGCCTGTCGGCCATGGGAACGTGGAGCAGGGTCAGGAGGGACGTGTCCCTCTCTCCTGTCCCTGCTCCGCATATCCCGCCCCCAGCAATCGCTGCGACAGTTGCGCGACAATGAGGCATCCTGCGACAATTGCGCGGATCGCAAATCCGTCCGCTTCGTGGCATTGGCGGCGCCATGAGACGCCTCGCCCTACCGCGCGCAAGGAGCTTGCCGCTCGCGCTGCAGATGATCGCGATCCCGGTCTGCGCGCTGGTTGCCGCGCAGCTGGTCACGCTCGCCCTCACCGTTCTGATCCCGCCGCGCCCGACCGCGCGCTGGAACCTAGACGACGTAGCTGCCGCGCTGGCTGAAGGCACGATACCCGATGCTCTCGAACGCCGCGACATGACGGGGCCTCCCGACATTTCGGGTCAAGGCTGGCTGGTCTCCGAATCCTCGCGCAATGCGCTCGCCGCGCGGCTCGACATGGCTCCGGGCGATATCGTCCTGGCCTTCTATACCCAGCTCCCCGTCGGGGGCGTGGCGGTGCCGACAAGCACACGCTCACCACTGGCACAGATGGATACCGACAGCAGCGCCACTGCCGACCTTTCCTCATGGCTGATAGAAAGTGCGAAGGCACAGGCAATTCCGGGCGGACCGCCTCCCGGTGGCGGCGGAGCGCCCGGAGGACTTCCTCCGGGCGGATTTCCCGGCGGCATGCCCCCGGGAGCCCGCCCTGCGCGTGTACCGACAATGCCCAGCGGCACGATACCGGGAGGAGCAAGGCCCGCGGGAACCATGCCGGGAGGCACTGGCGCTGGGGCGATGCGTCCTCCAACAGCCGCTCCGGCGACACGCGCGCCGGGTGCACACTCTCCCGGCGGACAGCCTCCTGGCAACCGCCCCGGGCCCGCCAGCCCTCCGGCCGGCCCGGCGCAGGGAGAGCAGCCTCCTTCAGGCCCTAGCGGAGGCATGACCGAGGGGCCATCCGCAGGCACGGGCGCTGGGTACGACCCGGCGGCTCCCGGCACTCCGGGCGGTTCGAACGCAAGCGCATCAGAAGCCCGCCCGGGAGGGAGTACTCCGGGAATGGCGCCTCCGGGAACGGGCGCACCGGGCATGGGCACAGGTTCGCTAACGGCCGGGGGCTTGCCGCCGGGCATCGGCGCGAGCCAGTCCTTGCGCGCTCCTCTTGTCGACTTCGCCCCCTCGTCCCCGCCTGCTACCCGAACAGCCGGATCCGATCAGGCTCCCCGCGCGGATTCCGCCACGGCTCGCCCCATGGAGACGCATGCCCCTGCCGTTCCGGCGCAAACCGTTGCACTCGAGCCGCCTGGCGAAGACGCGGAGGCCCGAGCCGGCGATGCCGACGCCGCCGTGACGGGCAGTCCTGCAGGCACAGCGCAGCCGATTCCGTTCCGGCGCCAGCACGATTCGATCTTCAACCTCGCCTCCCCTCCGTTCATCGAGGGCGATTTCGTCGCGGCCGCACGCCAGGGCGACGGCAGCTGGATCGCGGTCGCCCCCCGCGAGGAGCCCTTCCCCAACGCCTGGCAGCGCCGGGTCATCGTGTGGTTCGCGCTCTCGCTGGCGATCATCAGCCCTCTGGCCTGGCTCTTTGCCCGGCGTATCGTGCTGCCGCTACGCGAATTCGCCAGTGCGGCCGAACAGCTCGGACGCGACCCCAGCGCGCAGATCCCGCCGCTCTCCGGCCCTGCAGAGATCGGCGGCGCGGCTATTGCCTTCAACCAGATGCGCAACCGCGTACGCGCTTTCGTCGAGGATCGCACGACCATGGTCGGCGCGATCAGCCACGACTTGCGCACCCCGCTCACCCGGCTGCGCTTCCGCATCGAGGACGTGCCCGACGACCAGCGCGGAGGGCTACTGAAGGAGGTCACCGAGATGGAGGCCATGATCAGCCAGGTCATAGCCTTCATTCATGATGCCTCCGCGCCGGGCGCACGCGAGCGTGTGCTCTTGGGCGATCTCGTCGCGCAAAGCATCGAGGATGCCAGGCTGGTGGGTGCGGACGTGACGCTGGCCGCTGGGGTGGCAGTCGTGGTCGACGTCGACCCGGTCGGTATGCGTCGGCTGCTCGACAATCTGGTCGAGAACGCGGTCAAGTATGGCGAACGCGCCTGCGTACGTCTCGATTTCCGCGCCGGGGAGGCCATCGTCGAGATCGTCGATGACGGCGAAGGCTTTGCGGAGGCCGAATTCGACCTCGTATTCGAGCCCTTCTATCGCAGCGCCAGCGCGCGCAAGTCGGCCAAGAAGGGCTCGGGGCTCGGCCTCGCGGTATGTCGCTCGATCGCACGAGCGCACGGAGGCGACGTGTCCTTCGCGCATGACCCAGCCGGCTTCATCACCCGCCTGCGCCTGCCTGCAACAGCGACAAGCACATCGCGCAAGGCAGGCTGATGCACGCCACACGACGCCTCGGTGCACGCACATCCGCCTTCATTATTGCAGCCAGCGCGCTGTTCGCACAGCCGGTCAGCGCGCAACAGGTGCTCCCGGAAACGCCCGGTAGCGAGGGCGATAGGGCCGAAAGCAATCAGGCTCAGGCCAATCTGCAAAGGGACGAGGCGACCGCGCGCGACGAAGTGGCAGCGCCGCCCCCTTCGGTCATGCCATGGTCCGCTTCCGTATCTGCGGGGCTCAGCGCGCGCGATGCAGGGCCCGATGGTTCCTGGCAGTCGCTGGCACTCTCCCGCAGCGTGGGCCGTGGGTACCTTCGGGCAAGTGTGATGCGCTACCACGGGACGCTCGTCCAAGCCGATACCGCCCTGCCTTCCGACTACTTCATCGGTACGCTGGGCGCTGGCGGCAATTTCGACAACTGGGTCACCGACGGCTGGGTCAGCATCGGTCGCCAGCGCTATGGCCGGATCAGCCAGACCGGCACAGACCAGCCTGCCAGCCGCGAGAGTACCGGAGCGACCTCCAGCCCCTACTTCGCCGTCGGTGCGGACGTTGGACATGTGATCACGCTCTCGCCGGGATGGTACGCGACCCCGACACTTGCCGTGTCCTATGCCCATGGCCAGCTTCTGCGTCCCGCGCCCGAGAACAGCGGACTGCCCGATCTCGAGACCGACGAGCCGACCTGGACCGGCGGGGCCAACCTGCGCCTCGACCGCGCATTTGGCCCGGAAGGCCGGAACTTCATTGGCCTGCTCGCCGCGCGCCAGTGGAGCAGCAACGGAGTTTCCGCCCTCCTGCTGCCGGTTGTCGACGACAGCGCCATACTGCCCGAACTCAAGAGCCGACATTATCCGGACAGCTGGTACGAAGCCGGGGCCAGCGCCAGTCTCTCGCTGCTTCCCCGCCTCGATCTCGATCTTTACGCGACCCGCAGCTTTGGAATGAAGGCTGGAGACGTCACCTCCGCTGGCCTGTCGCTGCGCACCCGCTTCTGAGGCACTGCCCCTGAATGCGCGAAGTGCGAACTTAACGCCTCAGCCTGCGAAAACACCGTGTCCAAGGCATTTTCCGGACAGATTTCCAGCGCGCCGCGGCGCCGCCGCGACAAGACTGCTCTGAATTGGGACAATCAGGGTTTACACCACTGGTGACGCTGAAAAATTTAAACTACACCGCAATGCAACAAAGTCTCTGGTAATGTCTTGATCCCTTCGCCGTCCGCCCCGGTTCTCGGCACAGTTAAACCCGGCAGTGGCCATATGCGCCGCATGAGGAGCTGAAGTTTCGTGGAATTTCATGGGCAGACGGTCCTGGTTACTGGCGCGGCCGGGTTTATCGGCGCGGCCGTCAGCGAAGCGCTGATGGCGCGTGGTACGGCCGTCATCGGGATCGACAATCTCAACGACTATTACCCGGTATCGCTCAAGCAGGCACGCCTCGCCCGGCTCGCGCAGGCCAGTGGTGCGCCCTTCACGTTCATCGAGCGGGACTTCTCGGACATGGCCGCGCTTACCGAAGCGCTGGCGGGTCACGACTTCGCACGCATCGTTCATCTCGGTGCCCAGGCAGGCGTGCGCTATTCGCTGGAGAACCCGCAGGCCTACGTCGCCTCGAACCTTGCCGGCCACGTCAACATGCTGGAACTTGCGCGCGCTCGCGGGGTCGAGCACATGGTCTATGCCAGCTCGAGCTCGGTCTACGGCGGCAATACCAAGCTGCCCTTCGCGGTCGAGGATCGCACCGACCATCCGGTCTCGCTCTACGCCGCAACCAAGCGCGCCGACGAACTGATGAGCGAGACTTACGCCCATCTCTTCGCGATCCCGCTGACCGGCCTGCGCTTCTTCACCGTCTACGGCCCATGGGGCCGGCCCGACATGGCCATGTGGCTGTTCACCGAGCGCATGCTCACCGGGCAGCCGATCAACGTGTTCAACCACGGCGAGATGCAGCGCGATTTCACGTATATCGACGATATCGTCGGCGGCATTCTCGCCTGCCTCGATCGCGCGCCTGCCGCCGATGGCAGCGTCAAGGCGGGCGGCAGCACCAAGCCGCACGCGCTCTACAACATTGGCAACCACCGTAGCGAACGCCTGATGCGCCTGATCGAGGTGCTCGAAGAGGCCTGCGGTGTGAAGGCGAAGCTCAACCTGCTCGACATGCAGCCAGGCGACGTGCCCGCCACTTATGCCGACATCACGGCGCTGACCCGGGACACCGGCTATGCGCCCTCCACCCCGATCGAGATCGGCGTCCCCCGGTTCGTCGATTGGTTTCGTAACTATAAGTTAAAATAACCAAGGCACAGCGAGCAGGTACAGCGCCTGCTTGGCTTACTGCTTGCCTGACGTTATGCAATAATCACCTTTCAAGCCGAAGAGGTTTTCATGAAGATTGCGATGGTTGGTTCCGGATACGTGGGCCTTGTTTCCGGTGCATGCTTTGCTGACTTCGGTCACGACGTCGTGTGTATCGACAAGGACCAGAGCAAGATCGACCGTCTGCACGATGGCATCATGCCCATCTACGAGCCGGGCCTCGACGCACTGGTCGAACGCAACGTGCGCGATGGCCGCCTGAGCTTCACCACCAATCTGGCCGAGGGCATCGAAGGCGCCAGTGCGATCTTCATCGCCGTGGGCACGCCCTCGCGTCGCGGCGATGGCCATGCCGACCTGTCCTACGTCTATGCCGTCGCCAAGGAAGTCGGTGAGAACCTCGCCAACGAAGCGGTGATCGTCACCAAGTCGACCGTGCCCGTCGGCACCGGCGACGAGGTCGAGCGCATCATCTCGGAATGCAACCCGGCACACAAGTTCGCCGTCGTCTCGAACCCCGAGTTCCTGCGCGAAGGTGCCGCAATCGGCGACTTCAAGCGCCCCGACCGCATCGTCATCGGTGCCGAGGACGACCTTGGCCGCGAGATCATGGCCGAAGTCTACCGCCCGCTGTTCCTCAATGAATCGCCGATCCTGTTCGTCAGCCGCCGCTCCTCGGAGCTGACCAAGTACGCCGCCAACGCCTTCCTCGCGGTGAAGATCACCTTCATCAACGAGATGGCGGACCTGTGCGAAAAGGTCGGCGGCAACGTGCAGGACGTCGCCAAGGGCATCGGCCTCGACAACCGCATCGGCTCCAAGTTCCTTCACGCCGGCCCCGGTTATGGCGGCTCGTGCTTCCCCAAGGACACGCTCGCCCTGCTCAAGACCGCCGAGGACTACGACAGCCCGGTGCGCATCGTCGAGGCGGTGGTCAAGGTCAACGACACCCGCAAGCGTGCGATGGGCCGCAAGGTGCTCGATGCGCTGGGCGGCCATGACGCCGCGCGCGGCAAGAAGGTCGCCATGCTCGGCCTGACCTTCAAGCCCAACACCGACGACATGCGCGACAGCCCGGCGATCGCGGTCGCCCAGACCCTCGTCGATGCGGGCGTCAGCGTCGCCGCCTTCGACCCCGAGGGCATGGAGCTCGCCGCGCCGCTGATGCCGCAGGTCGAGATGAAGAAGGACACTTACGAGGCCATCGAGGGCGCCGACGCGGTCGTCATCGTGACCGAGTGGGACGCCTTCCGCGCGCTCGACTTCGATCGCATCAAGAAGATCGCCAAGGCCCCGGTCATGGTCGACCTGCGCAACATCTACAAGGCAGCGGACATGGCCGAAGTCGGCTTCACCTACACCTCGGTCGGCCGCCCCTGATCGGCTCCGGAGCGGGCGGTCTGCGCGACCGCCCGCCTCACACCAGAACATAGCCTGACGGGCACCGGTAACGCGCCACAAGGCCCGTTACCGGTGCCCGTTCGCATTTCGTGTTCCTGCCTGGAAACGCACGCGACAAGCAGCGCCCATATCCGGCGCAAAAAACGGGCCCGGAAGCATGGGGACTTCCGGGCCAGGAAAAAGGTCGCTCAGCAAGAGCCACCTTCGGGTCGCAAGGCAATCATAGGCTCACACCCGCATTTTTCCCGTGACGCAGATCACGCCCCCCTGTTGAAGGGAGATTCATCTTGAAATTTCTGCGCTTAGGCGGAATCTAGCGCACCGAAAAAGTCGGGCGATCGTCCGCCGCCGGGGGCCAGGCCTTGAATCACGATGACCAGATTGAGGCAATCGGCGCCATTTTCCGCTGCGAGCGGGATTCGGCCAGCACCCTCGCCGACATCGTGAGCGTGCACCAGCACGCCGCAGGAGATATCCTCGCGTCGCAAGGCGGTCCTGCGAACCATTTCTGGCTGGTCACCGAAGGTGCCGTGCGCGTCGATGCCTTCGGGGTCGATGGACAGCGCCAGCAACTGGCCCAGTACGGGCCGGGCGAAGGCTTCGGAGCCTTTCCGGAAGCCTCGACCCATCGCGCCGAGATCAGCGCCGCAAGCGAGGCGACGCTGCTCCGCTTCGAAGCCACGCGGCTTGCCGAGGTCGTCGCTGGCAATGCGCAGGTCGGCGCAGGCATGGCCCGGCTGCTTGCCCGCCAGCTCGATCGCGCACTCGATCGCATGGTGACGCGCACGACCTACAGCGCAGCGGGAAGGGTCTATGCCGAATTGCTCTCGCTCGCCGGAGAAAGCGCGCGGATTGCGCCCCCGCCCAAGATCACAGCACTGGCGCTCAGCGCCAATACAACGCGCGAGACTGCCTCGCGCGCGATCGCGGTGCTGATCCGGCGTGGTATCGTGACCCGCGACGATACCTGCCTCGTCATCGCTTCACCGCGCATGTTGATGGACCTGATTTCCTGACACCCCGAGCCGGTGCGACACACCGACGCGAGCGTCAGGCGCTCTCGCTCCTCAGGTAGCGGCCTACCGGGATATCACCGAGCGCGGTGACGATCTCACCCCCGGTCTCGAAACGGTACTGCGGCGCGACAAGATCGAAGGCCGCCGCTTGCGGCCAGGGCGCACAGACCTCGCCGGGCATGGCACCGCGCGCCAGAACCCCGGCCTGCTTGCCGACGATGTGCAGATCAGCATCGGGCAATGTCGAACGGGTATCGAGGCCCAGCCGGGCATCGGGATCCAGCGCCAGGACCTGTGCAGCCAGGGCCATTGCCTTTGCCGGATCCTCGAACAGGGCGAGATGGTGACCCGCCTCGGCCAGCGCCAGCGCCTGACCCGCAACCCCGGGCGGAAACGGCGCGAGCGAGGCCAGAACCGTGCGCACCACGTTCACGCCGAGCCCCCCGCGGGGCACTGGCGCGGGATGATCGAGCAGGACCTCGCGATGAGGCAGGCCGCGCGCACGCCAGGCCTCGTGCGAACGGCTCAGTGCATCGCCCTTGCGCGCCGCGCGCAGTGCCAGCGCCTCGCCTGCCAGCGCATCGGCGCTGCGGATCGCGAGCCCCATCGCCACCCGGGCCGCCTCGTCGATGCCTGCCCGCGATACCGGCGCCTGCGGGTCGAGGCAGGTGACCGAATGAGCCTGCTCCAGCAAGGCGTCGAAGCGCGGCAGCCAGTGGGCACCGAACGGCGTGACCGAAGTCTCGCGAAACGTGCCGATCGACCCGGGCAGCACCACGTGCAGTTCGGCTCCGCGCGCCAGCGCGCGCTCGGCGATGAGAATGTCGACACCTGCCGCCAAGGCCCCATGGACCGAGGCCGGCGTGACTTCCTCGAGAACCGCGGCAAGTTCGGCGCGCACCGCATCCTCGCGATCGGCGAGCAGGATGATCCCGCTGAAGTAGAGGCTCGGCGGCGGACCGAAGCCGTCGAGCAGCGCACTGTCGAGCCCCTTTACGGCAAGGATCGCTCGCAGCTGGGACAGCGTTGCGGCCTGATCCTCCCAGGCATCGGGTGCCAGCGCGACCGCTTCGGCCAGCGCCTTGCGGCAACCTTGCGTATCGCCGAGCAGAAGCAGCGCCTCGGCAGCCGTCGCACCCAGCCAATAGCGGGTTTCTGGTTCGTGATCGCCGCTCGCGAGCAGATCGAGGACGTGGCGTGCTAGTGCTTCGGCCTGCGCATTGTCGCCGTTGAGGCAGGCGATGGTGGCGGCATTGATCAACGGGTAAGTCGCGCGCCTGTCGCCGGCAGCCTGGCGATAGGCATCGTGCGCCTCGCGCAGCAGGCGTGCGCGTGCCGCCCCCTTGCTGCGCTGCGCACGATCCTTGAGCAGGCGCCCCTTGAGGCTGAGCGCCTCGGGCACGAGCGAGCCATGCAGGCCAGCCTCGCCGAACATCCGCCAGGCCCGCATGGTATCACCCGCGCGGGCGACCTGGCGGATGCGAATGAGCATCGGACTTGTCACGCGCAAGGCGTCCATTCAGTCCACCGGCGGCGGGTTCTTGATGTCGGGATCGATGGTGAGACCGATCCAGCGCGGCTCGCCATCCGTGCCCGGCTGGAGCAGGTCGACGTTGATATTGAAGCGATGGATCGTCCCGACCTTGCCACCCTCGTTGTAGCGCGCGGCGAAACGCACGGTCTTGTAGCGATCGAGCTTGGGATCATAAGCGCCATAGCTTACACTGCCGTAATAGGACGAAAGCGTTTCCTTCGTCGTTATGGCATCGAATTCCTTGGAAAAATAGAGCTGATCACCTTCGAGGACGATCTCCACGAAGCTGTTGCAGGTGATCGCGATATAGTCCTTGCCGCTGCTCTTCTGCGCATAGTCGAGCACGATCTGCCCGTCCTTCACGCCCAGGGTCACGGTGAAAACAAGCGGCTCGGCCGCCTCGTCCAGCCCCAGGTCCAGCAGCGGCGCGAGGCCGTACTGCGTGTAGTTCAAGGTCGACATTTACTTCCCCTCTGCAATATCCCGCCCCACCCGGGCAGGCCTCTCAATCCGTCAGCGGCGTATCGAACTTTCGGCGCCACTTGCGCCAATCCATGTTTTCCGGGTCTGCCGCGATCAGCGCGTCGAGCTTGGCGCTGGCCTGTGCAAGCAGCGCACTGGCGCGATCCTTTTCGCCCATCTCGTTGAGCAGGACCGCGGTCGAATAGCGCGCGAGCATCAGGTTCTGCTCGTAGGATACGTTGCGCGGATCCCTTTCCAGCATGCGCAAGGCAATGCCGGTTTGCAGCTGCCGCTCGGCGAGCGCCTCCTTATAGCGCTTTTGCAGGCGCAGTGCATCGGAGTACCACGAGTGGCGATTGGCCAGATCGGCCTCGACGCCCGCATCCTCGGGCACCATCGCGTGGACCTGCTCCATCGTTTTCAGCGCATTGCCACATTCGCTCAGGCGCGCGTCACGCTTGTTCTGCGCAACCACCACCGAGCAGATATTGCCCTGGGCATAGGCCAGCTCGCGCAGGTACTTCTCGTTGTCCGGCTCCATCTGCACCAACCGGCGTGCCAGCCGAAGATAGGCCTCGAAACGCGGCAATGCCTCGGCATAACGGCGATGCGAGAACACCACGTAGCCCAGCCAGAATTCGCTCTGCGCATGGTTGAAGATGCGCTCGGGATCATCGGGATCTGCAACCAGCAGCGTGCCGGTCACGCGCTCGGCCTCGCGAAATTCCGACAAGGCGCGATCATATTCGCCCTGCCGGTGATCATCCTCGCCCATCGCGTGCAGCACGCGCGCGCGCCGCTCGAGCGAATCCACCGGCAGATCGTCGAGGTCCGACTGGTCGGCATAATAGGCGAAGGCGCGGCGGTTGACGGTATCGAGCACGTCGAGCCGCCCCACGCCGTTCAGCCTCTGCCTGAGATCGGTCAACATGAATTCGATCAAACCCTCGGCCTGCCGGCGCTGGTGGTCGGCCTCGCGCTGCGCCTGGATGGCGAACACGAGCATGAGCCCCATCGATAGCGTCATCACCAGCGCCAGGAGCGTGATCGCGATCACGCGGCGCAATTGTCGCTGGGCATCGCGCTGGATGATCTGGTCGAGCGCCAGACCGGTGAGGCCGGCGACGATCTTGAGCCGCGCCAGCTTGGCGCCATCCTGTTCGGAGCGGAAGTCGGCCGCGATCGGCTCGTGGACCTCTCCATGCGCATCGGTCACCAGAAGCGAAGGCGGGAAGCACTCGGCCGGATCGCCCTCGAGGATTGCAGCGATGATCGGGCGGTCGGGATGCAGTTCGCGGAACAGTGCGATCTCGGCATCGACCCAGCGCGACCGCGCCGCGCTGGGCGAGCACAGCACCAGCAGCGCCTCGGACGCGGCAAGCGCCTTCTTTACTTCCTCGCCGAGACTTGTCGCTGCGGGCAGTTCGGCCCTGTCACGGAAGATCGGCACCATGCGCTGCCCGACCTTGCCGCGCGCGGTCTCGGCGCCCACGAGGCGCGAGGGAATGCGGTAAGTCTCCAGCCAGCGATGCAGCCGCCCGGCGGCGCCCTCGTCGGCGTGACTATAGCTGATGAAGGCCCGGTAGCGGCGCTCGTGCACCGGTGGGACAGCTGCCCCAGCGTCCGTCATTGCAACACTCTTGCCCCTTTGCACCGGTCACGCCCACCCTGTCGCACCGGCCAATCCTGTGGCTACAGGGGCCCCTGGCCGGTCCGTCGGGAAGCGGAGAGATAGCACAAGCCCCGGGTTGCGCAACGCGGTCTCGAAACCAGTCGCACTGCCCGCCAAAGGAGCACCGCCACGCCGGTTCAGGCGGCGATGCTCACGCCGCTGCGACCCGAGCACTTGAGCTCCTCGAGCGCCTGGTTCGCCAGGTCCATCGCCCCATTTTCGTCGAGATCGGCGCGCAAGGCCGCAACCCCGCAGGTAACCGAGGCAATGACCGAAACCGAGCCGTCGCTGTAGAGCGCCCGCTCGCGCAAGGCGTCGGTGATGCGCTCGCACACGCTGCGCGCGGTGAGCAGGTCGCAGGGCAACAGGATCGCGAAACCATCGGGGCCAAAGTGCCCCACCGTATCGCTGTCGCGCGCAGCACGGCTGACACGGCGGGCAGCCTCGTGGCGCACACGGGCACCGATCTCGGCACCATGACGATCGCCGATGGCATCCAGTCCTGACACTTCGACCAGCGCGAGCGAGGCCGGACCGGAAACGTCGTCGAGGACGGCTCGCAACTGCGCGCGGAAGCCTGAAGCGTTGAGCAATCCGGTCTGCTCGTCGGCTTCTGCACGCGACATCAGGGCAAGTTCGCGCGCGTGACGCTCGGTCGCATCGCGCAAGGTAACCACGGCTCCGGCCAACCGACCGGCTTGCCACAGCACTCCTATCGTTCCCTCGAGGGTCAGATGCGGGCGGCGCACGGGCACAAATTCGATCGTGCGCGAGACACCCTCGCAAGTGCTGCCCATGGACTGCATCTGGCGGACGAGAGCATCGACCTGCAACGAGATAGCTTCCGCACTGCGGCCGAGCATCGCATCCGGGGCAAGACCGAGATAGGCCTTGGTCGGACCCTGCGCCCAGTTGCACACCCCGCTGGCATCGAAGCCGAGACACGCACCCGGCGCACTCGAAAGCAGGTGACGCAGCGCTTCCTCACGTTCGGCCAGCTTGGCAAGTGCGCTCTGGCGGGTCGAGACGATACCCGCGATCGGCATCGTGGCGACCAGCAACAGACCGAGATAGAGCTGAAGGAACACGGCCTGAGTGCCTTGGCCGAACGCAAGGCTCGCAATCGGGCCGACTCCGGCCAGCAATGCTGCACACCCGATCATCGCGACGATCATCACGCCCAGCTTGGTTCCCAGGCGCCCGATCCGGAAAGAAAGGAAGATGACCGAACAGACCGGTACGAAAAGAAGCGGGGCCTGGGCCTGAACGAAAACCAGCGCTGTAACGAGAGCGTGCAACGCGTAGCTGGCGACGATCTCGAGCCGCCGACGCATGTTGCACCCCGCAAGCCAGCGCCGATAGCTGCCGTCGAGGACCGAGCGCAGGAACGGGGTAAGGATCAACAGCCCCAGCGCATTGCTGAAATACCACCGCATAAGCGAGGCCACGAAGGGCTCGCCATAAATCAGCCAGGTCATGGCAGACCCCAGCAGACCTCCCACCAGCGGCGCGATGACGCCAGCGCCGATCCCGAACAGGGCGACCGAGCGGGTGTCCTCGAAGATCGCCTCCTTTCGCAGCAAATGGACCAGCATCAGCCCCGCAAGCCCGGTCTGAAGCATGTTGATACCGCCATAGGCGAGCAGACCGAGGGTCCAGCCGCGCGCGACGGTATTGGCCGCAAGGTTCGCGGCCCAGCCGGCGAAGAGGATCCACGGCCAGTCGCGGCGCGGCTCTTTGAGCAGCAGCGCGAGAATCAGCGCGTCGGCCGGCCAGATCGTCGCATGGTCACGCCCGTTCGAGGTGAGCTCGATTGCGAAGGTCGCGAACAGGAAATAGCCGATCGCCGCGATGATCGCTGCGTCGGCTCGCTTCTCAACTACAGATCTGTGTTCGCGGGGCTCGGGCACCATCTGGCCCTACTGGCGCCAACTTAGTTGACAGACCGTATAGAACCTGAGGCTGGTGCGGCTGTTTTCGACGAACTGCATGGCTAACGGGATATTCAGCACGAGAAGCGGATCAGGATGGCTCACATCCCCTCGCTACACCCTGCATCTGGCTGTCATCGTCCGAATCGAAAGGTACGAGACGATGTTCGCCCGAACCGATTTGTCCGGTCCTTTGCGAGCGGCTAATCCGCAGTCCAGCCGCCATCGACGACGAGGCTGGTGCCGGTCATCAATGCCGATGCATCCGAGGCGAGAAACACTGCTGCTCCCATCAGGTCCTCGACCGAGCCGAGCCGCCCCAGTTTGATCTTCTCAAGCACGCTGGCACGGAAGGCCTCGTCCTCGAAGAAGGGGCGCGTCATCGGCGTCTCGATGAAGGTCGGCGCAATCGTGTTCGAGCGAATGTAGTGTGCAGCGAGGTCCAGTGCGAAGACCTTGTTCATGCCTTCCATCGCCCACTTGGAGGCACAGTAGAGCGAGCGATTGGGCCCGCCGACGTGGCCCATCTGCGACCCCATGTGGATCAGCGAACCCTTCACGCCCGCCGCGATCATCTTCCTCACACAGGCTTGCGCGACGAAGAAGGCCGACTTGACGTTAAGGTCCATGACCGCGTCGTAGTCTGCCTCGTCGGCCTCCCACATCGGCTTGGGCCGGTTGGTTCCGGCATTGTTGACGAGCACGTGGAAGGCCTCTCGCGCCGCGAAGAAGTCGGCGACCGCCGCGAGGTCGGAAACGTCGAGCGTCGCGGCCTCAGCTTGCAGGCCTTGCGCGACGAGCTGCGCGGCCCCCTCCTCGATCTCGCTGGCGGTGCGCGCGACGAGCGTCACATGCGCGCCTGCCTGTGCGAGCGCTGCAGCGATGGCGAGGCCAATGCCACGCCCTGCCCCCGTCACCACCGCGCGGCGTCCGTCTAGGCGAAAGCTGGGGGTTTCGGGCAGGGTCATGGCAGGCTCCGTCGTCTGGTGTCTTGGCTAGGTTGCATGGTCGCGAGCATCTCGCTCGCACAACAAGGCAGAAGGCCGGCATGCATCGCACGCCGGCCTTCCCTTGTCAGCCAAACCCTGATGCAAGCATGGCCAGTCCCGATCAGGCCGCGGTCTCGGGCGTCGGCTCGGCCTGCCCGGCATAGGGCACGTCGCGCCCACCGAAGCGGCGCACACGGATATTGGCCTGCTCGCCATGCCCGGCGAAGCCCTCGAGCGCGCAGAGGCGCGAACAGTACTCGCCCACCAGCGTCGAAGCCTCGTCGGTAAGCACGCGCTGGTATGTGCAGGTTTTCAGGAACTTGCCGACCCACAGGCCACCGGTATAGCGCGCCGCCTTCTTGGTCGGCAGCGTGTGGTTGGTGCCGATGACCTTATCGCCGTAGCTGACATTGGTACGCGCCCCCAGGAACAAGGCGCCGTAATTGGTCATGTTGTCGAGGAAATAGTCGGGCTCTGCGGTCATAACCTGAACGTGCTCGGAGGCGATGTCGTCGGCGATCGCGACCATTTCCTCGTAGCTGTCCGCAACGATGACCTCGCCGAAGGTCTCCCATGCCTTGCGGGCATGTTCGGCGGTGGGCAGGATCTGCAGCAGGCGCTCGATCTCGGCCATGGTCTCGCGCGCGAACTTCTCCGAATTGGTGAGCAGCACGCCCGGGCTGTCGGGCCCGTGCTCGACCTGCCCGAGGATGTCGGTCGCCGCCATCTCGGGATCGCAGCCGATCTCGTCAGCGATGATCAGCGTCTCGGTCGGACCGGCGAAGAGGTCGATGCCCACGCGACCGTAGAGCTGACGCTTGGCCTCGGCGACAAAGGCGTTGCCCGGGCCGACGAGGATGTCGACCGGATCGATCGACTGAGTGCCCAGCGCCATCGCGCCGACCGCCTGAATACCGCCCAGCGCGTAGATTTCGTCGGCACCGGCAAGCGCCTGCGCGGCGACGATGGCGCGCGCGGGCTGGCCCTGGAACGGCGGCGCGCAGGTCACGACGCGCTTCACGCCCGCGACCTTGGCGGTGATCACCGACATGTGCGCACCGGCGAGCAGCGGATACTTGCCGCCGGGTACGTAGCAACCGGCCGAACCGAGCGGGATGTTCTTGTGGCCGAGCACAACGCCGGGCAGCGTCTCGACCTCGACATCCTTCATCGACTCGCGCTGGACCTGCGCGAAGCCGCGCACCTGGGTCTGCGCGAACTCGATATCCTTGCGCTCCTGCGGCGTGAGTGTCTCGACGCAACGGTCGATCTCGGCCTGGGTGAGGCGGTAATCCTCGCGATCCCACTTGTCGAAATTGATCGACATCTCGCGCACGGCGGCGTCGCCACGCTTCTCGATGTCGGCGAGCGCCGCCTCGACGATGTCGCGCACCTTGCGATCCGCATCTGCCTTCGCCTGTGCCGTCGCACCGCGCTTGAGCCACTGGGCCATTCTTGCACTCCCTTGCATGTCCATGCCGCCCGAGCATCGCAAACAATGCGCAGCCTCTGCGGCGAGACCGTTGCATACACATTCATTTATTGATTCACAACATGAAGAGAAATGCCTCTCATCTGGCGGACACTACGATGCATGCGCAGTCATCTTGCCGTTCTCAGCCTGCACAACTAGGGTCGCTGAAAGACCCACGAATGGATTGAACTGACGTGCAGGCGAGCGAAGCCCCCTCCCTATCCTCTTCCACCATCACCGCACTCGACGTAGCGCGCGAGGCGGGCGTCTCGCAGTCGGCGGTCTCGCGCGCCTTCACACCGGGCGCTAGCGTCTCGGAAAAGACCCGCACCCGCGTCCTCGCTGCCGCCGAGAAGCTGGGCTACCGACCCAACCCGCTCGCCCGCTCGCTGATGCACGGGCGCTCGGGGATCGTCGGGGTGGGCGTGGGCAACATGGAGAACCCGTTCTTCGTGCGCACCCTCGAGCTGCTTGCGACAGCCCTCGATGCGGCGGGCCTGCGCCTGATGCTGTTCCCCGCGACCCGCGACCACGATGCCGAGCCCAGCCTGCAGGAAGTCCTCCACTACCGCATCGACGCGCTCGTGCTTCTCTCGGTCAATCTCTCATCGAACCTCGCCGACCAGTGCCGCAAGGCGCGCGTGCCGGTGATCCACTTCAACCGCACCAGTGCGGATGCGGGGACCTCGAGCATCATCGGCGACAATGCCGCTGGCGCACGCACCATCGCCGCGCACCTGCTCGCAGGCGGCCATCGGGCAATGGCCTACATGGCCGGCACCCCCGATTCCTCGACCAACCGCCAACGCGAGGAAGCCTTCACCGCCGCCCTCCTGAGCGCCGGACTGCCCGCGCCGATCATCGAGCACGGCCACTTCACGCACGAAGGCGCGATGGCCGCGACCCGGCGCCTGCTCCTGCGCGAGGACCGCCCCGATGCCCTGTTCTGCGCCAACGACACCATGGCGCTTGCCGCGATCAGTGTCGCGCGTCACGAACTGGGCCTCGATGTCGGACGCGAGATCTCGATCGTGGGCTACGACGATGTGCCCATGGCGGCCTGGCCCGGCTTTGCCCTCACCACCTTCTCGCAGCCGTGCGAGGGCATGGTCGCGCGCACCGTCGAGATGATCGAAGCCTTGCGCCGCGAGCCCGAAAGCCACGCGCACCACGTGGCGCAAGGAGCGCTGGTCGTGCGCTCGAGCACACGACCGGTCGTGGCGCGCGCACGCTGAGGCACGGACCCTGCGCATTCCTGCGAAGATGTGCGCAAGGCCAAGGCATGTTATCCTTAGCCCGGGAATCGAACCGGGAGAGCCGCAATGCCATCCACCGTCGAAAACCTCGTCACCGCCGAGCGCAAGAAGCTGGCCGACCTTCCAGAGCAGACGAACAAAGACCCGGCCCACGCCGCGCTCGCCTGGTTCGAGGAGCGCAATGCCCTGCTCGACGCCCTGTTCTACGACATCGCGCAAGTCAGTGCCGAAGAAGTCAGGGCACTCGCCTCATGGCGCGCGCGCGAGGGCACGATGCTGCTCGTGCCACCTCCGGGCGAAGGGGCGGTCGAGGTCTTCACCGAGATCCAGGACTTCCTCGATGCGCGGGGCGGCAAGGCCCGGGCACTCGCAGTGGCGGGCGTTGGCAGTTCCGCGATCGGCGCGGCAGCCTTCGCGCGCAATGTCGCCGAAGCGCTTGGCGGCCCGGTCGCCGCGGTCGTCTCGGGCTATGGGCTGTCCGACGTCGCCACCGAGGCGCTCGGAGGCTTCGCCTGGTTCGGCGCGCTCAATTCGCTGCGGCACAGTTTCGAAGGCCTCGACCGGGTCGCACATGCGATGTCAGACCACACCCACTCGCTGACCTCCGTCGAAGCGGATTCGTTTCTGCGCCTGAGCAAGGACACTGCCACCCTTATCGCGCTGCTCGAGGCGCCCGCCTTCAAGGTACCGATGCTGATCGGCCACTCCAAGGGCAACCTCGTCATTTCCGAGGCACTCTATGCGCTGCGCAAGCTGGACAAGCTGGCCCCTTTGGTCCGGCGCACGCAGATCATCACCGTCTCGGCCAAGGTCGGTATGCCGCCCGAATTCGCCGGGCGCGTGTTCGACATCATGGGACAGTTCGACATGTTCGGCGCGCTCAACTCGCGCGCCGACATCCCGGCCGACTATATCGTGCCCGGCGCATGGCACAGCACCAACCCGGAGTTTCCCATGAACATGGGGATCAAGGTCCCCGAGGTCCTGCGCACGGTCCTGCCGATGCTTGGCGAGCAGAAGGTCCCTCGGCGCCCGGCCCCGGTGTCGACGATGCTCGACCTGCCGCAGTGGATGACCGGCATGCTCGCCGGCTCGCCCTGGATGCTGGCGCGCCCCTTCACGATCTGAGGCGGTCGGTTACTTGTAGGCACGGACCGAGGGTTCAGAACCGGACCATGGCACTGACATAGCCGTAGCGCGGATCACCGTTACCCGAAGCGCCCGCCGCGTTCTCGAGCAGGTCGCCATTGAACAGCAGCGCACCGCCGGTTTCGAGCTGGAGCGTCTCGGGCACCAGCCAGTAGCGCACCATGGCCTCGACCTGATGGCCCGCGAAGCTCCCCGTGCTTCCCGCGGTGCCGATCACGCCGGTGGTCGAGAAGGTATCGTCGGTCGTGTCCACCCAAGCCGCGCGGTACATCGTCATCAGCCCCAGCCGTTTGTCGGGCGAGAGTTCGAGCCGCGCGCCGGGGGAGGAGATGTTGGTGCGCCCGAGCGCGCCGAACAGCGAGGTCGGGCCGAACTCGAAGCGGCGTGCGCCATAGAGCGTGTCGAAACGGTTGTACGAGCCGCCCGACCTGTCGCCGCTCGCCCGGTCGTATTCGAACGCGAGGCGCGGCTTCCAGCCTCCGGCGAGCTTGTAGCCGATCTCGCCATGCGCAAACCAGGCCGAAGCGTCCTGCCTCGCCGCACCGGGTAGCGCGCTCTTTCGTATGGTGCCGTATTGGTAGGCGCCTTCCAGTTCGAAATCGAACCGGCCAGCCGCAGGTTCGCGCACGAGACGCGCACCTGGCGTGCGCAAGTGGCGATTGCGCGTCTGGTCGTCCGGACGATCGCCCTCGTCGAAACCGTAGTAGTAAGCCTCCAGGCGGGCACCGCTCGCCCCCAGCGGAATGCTCGCGAAACCGCCCCAGAAAGTAAGGTCGAAATCCTGCCGGTCCGCGCGGATGCGATTGTCGAGGATGTCTGCGCGCGTATCGGGCAAGCGCTGCATCGGCAGCGTGTAGAAGGCGGACAGCCTCGCGCCGCCAGCGCTTTCATGATCGAGCCGAAACCCGGTGAAGGCATTGGTGGTGTTGCGAAAGGCATTGCGCGCGATCAGCCTGCGCGAACCCATGTTCATCGTGAAGCGCCCCGCGGTGAGGCGCGTGTCGGAACCCTGCCCGAGTGCCTCGCCGAGATCGAAGCCGAGATAGGCCTGTGCCAGTTCCAGCGCATTGACCTCGCCGGTGCCCAGAGAACTGCCTTGCCCGCCGCCGTAAGCGCGGGCATCCATCACTTCCGCACCGATCCTTATCGGGCCGGTATCGTACTCCACCTGGATGTCGGTCTGGAGCAGCAACGCATCGCTGCTGCGATCGCGCGTCGGACGAAACTGATTATCGATGGTCTCGTACCGCGCGCGGATCGAGCCATTGACGGTAAGCCCCTCGGGGTCGCCAAGCGCCTGCTGAAGGCTCGGTGCCTTATCCGCGTCCGCCTCCTCGGCGCACGCGAGCCTCGGGCAGGACACCAAGGCCACAGCCGCGCAGCCGGTCATTGCCAGCTCACCCCAGGATTTCGAATGCAATGCTTGTTTCCTTCGTATGGCACGGCGCAGGCACGTTCGCGACCAGCCATCTCTTTGCCCTGTCGCCTTCGCAGAAATAGCGGACCGTCTATATACAGATGGATATAGGGTGTGATTTCAAAGAGAAACAAGCTTCGATTTGTCAGCCGGAGCTTTTGTTCATGCGGGACGTTGCTGATGCTCCGATCTATCTACTTGGGATGCCGCCCCCGTGTCCTCGCGCAAGGGGTGCATGGTGGCTTGCACTCCCGAACCGATGTTCTAAGACCGACGCATCGATATCTGACCATATACAAGCCTAACAAGGACCATGCCTGTGCCAACCTTCTCCCGCCGCATCGCCAGGCACCTGAGCGTGCTGCTCGCGATCGCGATTGCAGCCCTGGGTCTTTCCCCGGCGTGCGCAGCACCGCGCGCACCGGTCGTGCTGGCCGCAGCAAGCCTTCAGGAGGCGATGAACGCGGCAGCCGACGGCTGGGCCGCAAAAGGTCACCCCCGGCCGGTCGTCTCGTTCGCCGGGTCCTCGGCGCTCGCGCGCCAGATCGCCGCGGGCGCGCCTGCCGACATGTTCGTCTCCGCCGACGAGGCCTGGATGGACTATCTCGCCGGACGCGGACTGCTGCGCAAGGGCACGCGCACCTCGTTCCTCGCCAACGACATCGTCCTGATCGCACCGCGCTCGACAAGCCTCAGGCTGGACCTCGGCAAGGGGGCCGACATCGCGGGCGCACTGGGCAAGGGGCGCCTCGCCATGGCCAATCCCGACGCCGTCCCGGCAGGGCGCTACGGCAAGGAGGCCCTGACCAGCATGGGCCAGTGGAGCAAGCTCTCGGGCCGGGTCGCCAGCGCCGAGAACGTGCGCGTCGCCCTCGCACTCGTCAGCCGCGGCGAGACCCCGCTCGGTGTGGTCTACGCAACCGATGCGATGCAGGACAAGGGCGTGCGCGTCGTCGGGGTATTCCCGCGCTCGAGCCACAAGCCGATCAGCTATCCGCTCGCACTGCTGGCCAAGTCCGACAGCCACGAGGCGGAGGGCTTCCGCCGCTACCTGCTCTCGGACGAGGGACGCCGCATCTTCGCCCGCTTCGGTTTCGGCAGGCGCTGAGCCACAGACGCACGATGTCCTTCTCGCTCTCCCCGACAGAATGGGAGATCGTGCTGCTCTCGCTCAAGGTCAGCACGGTCGCGATACTCGTTGACCTGCCACTGGCCTTCGCGCTTGCCTGGGTCCTTTCGCGCAGCCGTGTTCCCGGCAAGATCGTGCTCGATGCCATCGTCCACCTGCCGCTGGTCCTGCCCCCGGTCGTGACCGGCTGGATCCTGCTGCTCACGCTGGGCGGCAACACTTTCCTCGGCGCCCTGATCGAGCGTACTTTCGGCGCGGGCCTGATCTTTCGCTGGACCGGCGCCGCGCTTGCTGCCGCAATCATGGCATTGCCGCTGATGGTCCGCGCGATCCGCCTTTCGCTCGACGAAGTCGACCGCCGGCTCGAGAGCGCCGCGCGCACGCTCGGAGCCGGAGCCTGGGGCACCTTCGCCTCGGTGACGCTGCCGCTTGCCATGCCCGGCGTGCTCGCCGCCGTCGTGCTCGGCTTCGCGCGCTCGATCGGCGAGTTCGGCGCGACGATCACTTTCGCCTCGAACATACCGGGCGAGACGCGCACCCTGCCTCTCGCCATCTACACCGCGCTCCAGATACCGGGCAGCGAAAGCGACGTCGCGCGCCTTGCTATGATATCGGTCCTGCTCTCGCTCGCCGCGCTCGTCATTTCCGAGATGCTGGTGCGCCGCAGTGGCCATGGAAAGGGCCGCCATGTCCTTTGACCTCGACCTGGTCCTGCGGCCGGGCACGGCGCATATCGAGGCCCGCTTTAGCGTCGGGAGCGGGCTGACCGCGCTTTTCGGTCCCTCCGGGGTCGGCAAGTCGAGCGTACTCAACGCTGTCGCCGGACTGCTGCGCCCAACATCTGGCCATATCCGCGTGGGCGAGGACGTGCTCTTCGACAGTGCGGCGCGCATCTCTCTCAAGCCCGAGCGGCGTGCCTGCGGCTACGTTTTCCAAGACAGTCGCCTGTTCCCGCATCGTTCGGTGCGCGACAACCTGCTCTACGGCTTTCGCCGTGCGCCCGCTGCGCGGCGCTGGATGGCGCTCGAGGAGGCCGCCGACTTCCTCGGTATCGCGCACCTGCTCGCGCGCATGCCGCGCACCTTGTCGGGCGGCGAGATGCAGCGCGTAGCCATCGGGCGCGCCTTGCTGAGCGGACCGCGCTTCCTGCTCATGGACGAGCCGCTGTCCTCGCTCGACGAGGACCGGCGCGGCGACATCATGGCGGTGATCGAACGCATCCGCGACGACCTGGCCCTGCCGATCCTCTACGTCAGCCACGACCGGCGCGAGGTCGACCGGCTCGCCGACCATGTCGTCACGCTCGACCGGCACGCAGGCTGAGCGCCAGGGCGCGGCCTCGCTCGCTCTCAGTCCTTCTGGTGCTCGCGCGGCCGCTCGAGCACGGCCGCCTCCAGTTCGCCCCACTCGCGGCAGTTGCCAAGCGCGCCAGCCTGTCCCTGCAGGCTGCGATAGAGTACGAGGATGCCGCGCCCGTAAGGCGTGAGCCGCGCGCCACCGCGCACCGCGCCGCCCGGCATGGTCTCGACCAGCGGATCCTTCCAGCAACGGTTCATCGCATCGACGAGCAGCCAGGCCCGGCGATAGCTCATGCCCAGCTTGCGCGCCGCGCCCGAAATCGAACCTTCGGCGACAATCGCGTCGAGCAGGTCGGCCTTGCCAGGCCCCATTGCGATCTCATCGCCGCAATAGATCTGGATCTTGATCTTCAGCACAGGTCCGCTCTCAGCCATGCGCCGCTTCTAGTTGGGCAAGGCGCGAAGGTCACGAGCGATCTGTCTTGTGCAGCGAGTGGCACCACGATGCGTTCGTCGCTACATAGGTCGGCAAGGAGAGATCAACGATGCAGGATGCACAGATGCCAACGCTCGAACGGCTGGTTCGCGCGCACCTTGGAGACGAAGCCGGCAAGGCCACGCTCGACACGCTCGACATCACCCCGGCCCTGACCGGCGTGGAAGGCGACAAGGTACCGCGCGCGGTCTTCGCAACCGCGCTGGGCGTGACGCTCTACCACGCGCTGCTCGCCCGTGTGCCCAGCGCGCGCGACTATGTCGCCGAACGCATGGCCAAGGGCGAGCGGATCATGCTCGACCACGGCGCTCTGCGCACGATCCGCTTTGCCGAAGGCCCGACCGGTGCCTTGCCCGCCGGGCAGGAGGCCTTCGCCCGCATCCTCGTTCCGCTCGGCTACCAGCCGGTCAAGGACTACCCGCTGCCGCGCCTCAAGATGACCGGCTATGCCTATTGTCACGCCGACTTCCCGCAGGACGTGGTGCAGTACTTCGTCAGCGAACTGCACGTCGAGCAGTTCGACGAGGCTTTCGCGAAGGCCGCGCAGGCCACCTTCTCGACCTCGCACGAACCGCTTGGAGAACTCGCCCACGAAGTCCTGCTCGCCTATGCCGCGCGCAAGGAGGTGACCTTCGAGCAGGCGCTCGCGGTGCTGCCGACCATTGCCGGGGCCTTCGAGCGCCAGCATGCACCGGTACACGAAACCGACTACGAGACCCTGCTCGCCCAGTCGGCCGAGGCGGCATGGATCGCCACCGAAGGCAACGCCTTCAACCACGCGACCGACCGTGTTGCCGACGTTACCGCGCTCGCCGACGACCTTCGCGAACGCGGCAAGCCGGTGAAGGACAAGGTCGAGCATTCGGCGAGCGGGCGCGTCCACCAGACCGCGCTGCGCGCCGACACCGTCACGCGCGCGATGATCGCGGCGGATGGCAGCGAAGTCACCCGCGAAGTGCCCGGCTCGTTCTTCGAGTTCATCACCCGCGATCCCCTGCCCGGCTCCGACGAACTCGACCTGGGCTTCGACAGCGGCAATGCGACCGGCATCTTCGGGATGACCCGCGCCGCCTGATCACGCGCCCTCTCCCCCACGCGAAACGAACACACCGAGACACGGGAGCAACCCTGCCATGAACTTCATCGACGGTCGCTGGACCGAAGCCAGCGGCGCGCGCCTGCGCTCCACCGATCCCTCGCGCGAGGAAGGCGCATCCGACGCGCTGGTGTGGGAGGGCGCGATGGCATCCCCCGCCGATTGCGACACCGCCATCGCCGCTGCACGCGCGGCCCTTCCCGCCTGGCGCAGCACCCCGCTGGCCGAGCGCAAAGCCGCCGTGGAACGTTTCGCGCAGGTCATCCTCGAGGATGTCGATGGCCTCGCCGAGACGATCTCGCGCGAAACCGGCAAGCTGCTCTGGGAAAGCACCACCGAGGCCAAGGGCATGGCCGGCAAGGTCGCGGTCTCGATCGCCGCGCAGGCCGAACGTACCGGCGAGCGCCGCGCCGAGATGCCGTTTGGCGAAGCAGTCCTGCGCCACCGCGGGCACGGCGTCATGGCGGTGCTGGGCCCCTACAATTTTCCCGGCCATCTGCCCAACGGCCACATAGTCCCCGCCCTGCTCGCGGGCAACACCGTGGTGTTCAAGCCCTCCGAAATTGCGCCCGCGACCGGCGAGCGCATGGCGAAGGCATGGGAAAAGGCCGGTCTGCCCGCAGGTGTGTTCAATCTGGTGCAAGGCGCACGCGAGACCGGCGAGGCGCTCGTCGCGGGCGACATTGACGGCCTGCTCTTCACCGGCTCCGCCGGCGCTGGCCGCGCGCTGCGCGAGGCGACGCTCGATCGTCCGCACGTGATCCTCGCGCTCGAACTGGGCGGCAACAACCCGCTGATCGCCTGGGATTCGCCCGAGGAAGCCGCCTCGATCATCGTCCAGTCGGCCTTCGTCACCAGCGGCCAGCGCTGCTCGTGCGCACGCAGACTGATCGTGCCGAGCGGCAGCACGGGCGATGCGATCATCGCTGCGCTCGAAACCCTGACCGCGCGGATCAGGGTTGCGGCCTGGGACGAGCCGGGCGAGGCCTTCATGGGCCCGCTCGCCTCTGCCCACGCCGCACAGATCGCTCAAAATGCAGTCGCATCGCTCGTCGCGAGCGGCGCACGCGAGATCGTGCCCTTCACCGGCATCGCGGGACGCGGCCCGGCCTTCGTCGCGCCCGCGATCCTGGACGTCACCGGCATCGAGGTTCCCGACGCAGAAATCTTCGCCCCGGTCCTCCAGATCGTGCGCGCCGACAGCTTCGACGAGGCGCTTGCCCTCGCCAACGCCACCCGCTTCGGCCTCTCGGCTGGCCTCATCAGCGCCGACAGTGCCTTGTGGGACCGCTTCGTCGAGGAAAGCCGCGCGGGCGTCGTCAACCGCAACCGCCCGACCACCGGCGCCGCCGCCAACATGCCCTTCGGCGGCCTCGGCGATTCGGGCAACCACCGCCCTAGCGCCTACTACGCCGCCGACTACTGCGCCTATCCGATCGCCAGCTTCGAGGCGACGAACCCCACCCCCGTCCCCGTCCCGGGAACCTGACAAGGCCCACGATCCTCCCGCGCGCCATGCGCGGGAGGACTGCGAAATCTCGCCAGTCAGAACGCACGAAAGGCACCGTCTCTACGACGATGCCTTTCGAAGCTTCTTCCGATCAAGGAGAAGTGGTGCCAGAAGAGGCATCAAGGCTTCCGCTTCAGCCTCAAGAATTGGCGCCCTTTTGGGATGAGTGATTTGATAAGGCCCCCAAAAAGGCCCCCTCGTATCAACATTCAAGCCTGTGACGTCAGATCGTCCAAAAACTCGCTTCCAGGCTCCAGCCCCGTGACGAGAAGGCGATCACGCGCCCTCGTGCAGGCGACATAAAGCAAATGCCGTTCGGTCTCAAAGGCAGCTTCAAGATCGGCTACGTCGCCAATCGTAGCTAGACGCTGGGCGTCAGGCACAACGTCCTCGTCGCATGCCATGACAACGACTGCTCGGAACTCTAGCCCCTTCGCGTCGTGCATCGTGGCAATAGCCACACCAGCTTCGTCGCGAACATCCAGGCCAGCCGCCTTGATCGCCTCTCGCGCCCGTCCGAGCTGCCCCTCTCCACGCACAAGAACGCCAATCTCGGATTGTAGCATCTTGGCATCAAGGCACTCTCGGATGAACAAGGCGACTATGTCACGTTCCTGATTGAACGCGTCAACCAGCACGACCTCTGGCTCAGGTCCATCGAAGATTGAAACCGTCCCGCGTCGACCTTCCTCAATGCCGTCCATGTCTGCGATCGTCGCCGGGAGCAACTTGTCCGCCATCGACCTGATCTGGTGTGAAGTCCGGTAATTCACCTTCAGTGCATGACTGCGTCCTCGAATATCGAGACCAAGGCGCGTCCAGCTGAACGGAAGATGGAATATCCTCTGGCCGATGTCGCCAGCGAGGAAGAGTGCATCGGCTCTCCCCTTCGAAATCGCTCCAAGGAATTTGACTTGAGCCACGGACAGATCCTGTGCCTCATCCACGACAACATGCGTGTAGCCAATTGCCTCGCCAGCCTCTTGAAGTTCCTGCACGCGCGCAAACACCTGCGACCAGGTCATGACACCTCGCTGCACCAACCTCTCGCGCACGAACTTGAACACACTCCACGCAGCATCACGCTGCTGTGGGCCAAGCCGTGTCCGTCGACCGATGCGGGGAACGACTGCATAGGCGCCAGCCTCAGTAACATTCCAGGCGTCGACGACCTCTTCCCATTCCTCGAACAAGAACTCAGGAGTAAGTCCCTCACCCAGCCCAGCCTTGATAGCATCGGCAATTGCGGAGCGGATCTGGGACGGCTTCGCGATGCTCGGCTGACCGAAATGCTTCGCATGCAACTCGTAGGCTGCCTGATCGAGAGTGCGAACCTGCACCTTCTCGCGCAAGCGCGGCTCCGCTTCGGTCAGGATCTCAAACTTGCGCCCCAGCGATAGCGCAAGTGGTTTCGAGAAAGTTGTGAGCAGAATGCGGGCATCGGCCTCATCCTTTGCGATGTGCACCGCACGATGGAGGGCGACGATCGTCTTGCCCGTACCCGCCGATCCTGTGACACGGGCAGGTCCAGACCAGTCACGCTCAGCCAGACTGCGCTGTGCAGGGTGGAGGAACACCGCCCACTTCTCGAAGGGCTGGTCCAGCGCAGCTTGCAGCTCTTCCACGTTGTCGAGAACGCGAAAGCGACGCTGTGCGTCTGGATGGGTGTAGGGGTCAGCTCCGGGCGCTGCTTTGAGTGCTATGTGATCTTCAAGCCGCCCGCCGGTGAGGAAATCGAGCAAGGCTTCCGCAGCTTCGTCGGGTAGACTGTCGAACAGGCCATCGACACTCGCCTCTGGAGCCTCGCGCACAGGTTCAAGCCAGTCACGAGGCACACCAACGTCCAGCAACTGATCGTCGGTTAAAGCCGCAAACGGTTTCCGAACGGGCAAAGGCTTGGCCTGCTCTGCCTCAACCACCTTCTCTGCGTAAACAAGCCTCTCTTCAACCCGCTCGACCAGTTCGACGATCTGCATCGCGCCCGTGCGCTCATGCTGAACCAGCTTGCGCCGTTCCGCCCAGCGATAAGCCTCATCGTGATGCCCGACGTAGACCAGCAACGTGTGGTCACCATCCTTGTGCAGGACGATGCGCAGATCCTGACTGACACGCGCTGTCCAAAGCCCCTGAGTTTTCTCAACCCGGTGCAACTGGATGCCGTTGCCCTTGGGGTCGAAGAGTAAGTCAGTCGCGGTGAGCTTGACCTGCTTCTGCTCCTGAGGAGTGAGCTTTCCGAGAGCATCGGTGAATGTGGAGGACCAGAGCAGGTTCATTGGGGCAGTTCGCCATCGCGGTATTCGCCGACGACCCAAATAAAGCTCTGGATGTCGATATTGTCCTGCGGTTCCAATTGCCTGATCTCACACTTGGTTTCTGCCACCAACTCAAGCAGCGCCTCATATGTCTGCGCATCGGGCTCAGCAGAATACCGATGGCAAAAACTGCTGCCGACGCGTGAGGCAAAGTCCTTTGTGACCTCGGGCTTCAGGAACATATGCTCATCGTAACGCCACAAGAATGGTAGGTACGTGATGAGCGGCCATGAAATCCTTCCGTGAGGCAGAACTGCAGCCGTCATTTCCCTGATGCCATCCTGGTACTGACCCAAGGCGAACTGGGCTGCTCCCCTCAGATAACGCCCACCCGTCTCTCCTCGTAAAGTGTCACGCAAACGCGCGGCCTCGAAAGGCGACAACATATTCGTCGAGATCGACGCACCAGCCACCTTCATCGCATCGGTGTCATTGGCTTCCAACGCGGCATTGATCGAAAGCACACCGGCAAGCCTGTCCGCTGCCTTCACCTTGTACGATCGCTCATTGTCCGCGCTGGCGAAGCCCTCGGGCATGAAAAGGCGGAAGCGCTTGATCGCACCATCGTAACCGAAATAGTCGGGATGCAATCGACCGGCATAGTTGCGCAGACGTGCTATCAAGCGCGGCTCGTCCGCATCCTCGATCAGGGTCTCGCGCTTACCGCCCACGTTGACGACACCAACGAAGCCGCCCTTCTTATCTGGCTGCCAGCGCAAGGTCGCCTTTCCCAGCTTTTCCTCACCGTATGGCACGAACTTAAACCTCCACAACCTTCATCACCTCATCGCCAAGGTGATTAACAACCTTGACCGCCACGCGCCCGCTGATCGGCCTCGGGAACGGGCGGGAGCGGGTGCGCTTGAGGCTTTCCCAGGCTTCGGCGTCGATCTCGGCCTTGAGGGTGGTTTTCAGGGCCTTGTAGGGATCGCTGGCGCCGGGGAAGTAGGCGTGGCGCACGAAGAAGCTTTCGTAGTTGTAGTCGGTGTCGATGAACCAAACGGCGATGTCGTCGGCGTCGCCGCTTTCGATCTGGCCGCCCTTGTACATGTCGATGCCGGCCACCTCGATGGAGACCATGCCATCGGCCTCGTCATGCACCTGGATGTCGGGTTCGCCGAAGACGGTAAAGAGGTTGCCCGCGCCGGTGTTGGCAAGATCGGGCATGTGCAGGTCGGGATTTATGCGGGCCTGCAGCACGGTGAGCGCGCCCATGCGGTCGAACTCGCTGGCGTGGGCATCGAAGTTGAAGGCGGCAGCCACCAGCAGGTCGAAGCCCGCCTCCATCGCCTCGCGGGCAGCAGCGGTGAGATCGGCGCGAGAAACGGTGCCGTATTCCGGGCCGACGAGGATCGCGGCGCGGCGTTCGGGGGTATCCTCGGCATCGGAGGACTGGCGCACCCGGCCTTCCGCGCTGATGTAGCGGCCCGGCCAGCCCTTGGTGGCGGTGAAGACGAGGCGATCCGCCTTGTGCGCCTGCTGCACACCAGACTTCTTCAGGTTGTCGAGCACCATGGCAACGAAGTCCGCTGCCTCGCCCCCGCCCACTTCGCCGGTCTGACGGCGCCCTTCGGCAGCCTCCAGTTCATCGAACAGGCTATCGTCCACATCGACGGCAGGGACGCGGTGGGGCGACAGGCTCTCGACCGTGAAGGGACCGGCCACGCGCACCCGGCCCTTGTCCTCATAGGGCTGGTCGTAGAGGTATCGGTATCAGCCTTGGCCGCGATCGAGGCGTCGATTTCCTTTTGGCGGGCAATGCGCTGTTCCCAGAACTGAAGGTGCCATTCGCGTGCTCCCTCAGGCCAATCAACGGGCCAGTCACGGGGAACCTCCCATTCCTCAAGTGCCGGATTGGGGTGTTCATCCCCGTATTCCGATTTACCTTCATCATCGAGGTCGGCATCGAAGTGAATGGTCTGACCCGCTCTCGCACCAGTCGAGACATCGTAGGAAATCGTGGTTCCGATAAGTTCGGAGTTCAGATTTCGTAGAGCCTGATTGATCGCGGGCTGGAACTCTTCCCAGATCGTGTCGATCTCGGCGTTGTTGGCGATAGACTTCAAGGTGATGTGCGGCACGCGCTTGTAGACGAAGCCCTGTCGGATGCGGCCGTGCGTTGCCGCCATGGAAGGCGGCGTGCGGGTGACTTCGGCTTCCTTGAGTTGCCCGTCCTTACTGTCCGCCAGCAGATACCACGGGTAGCGCGCGCCCATCAGCCGCGCCCGTGCGAGCGCCAATGCGACCCGCGAGGTATCCATGGTTATCCACCGCCGCCCCCACTGCTCGGCGACATATGCCGTCGTGCCCGACCCGCAGGTAGGATCGAGCACCAGATCCCCGGGGTCGGTGGCCATCAGGATACAGCGCTGGATCGCTTTAGTGCCGCTCTGGACAACGTAAATTTTGGGATCTGTGAAGCTCCCAGTTCCGGTATCCATCCAAATATTTCTAACTGGTATCGCGGCATAATCATCAAGAAATCTGACGTACGCTAGAGACGATCCGGATACAATAACACGTCCAGCTTTTGTTAAGCGAGCCATCCCACGCTGAGGAGTTGCCCACTGCCTTTTCCCAACTGGAAAATTCCGGCCTTCGTAACAGGCTGTGTAATTTGTAGTAGCAGCTTGGGTTTGGGAGGTTAGCTGATCAATTCGAAAAACTCGCCCCTCATCGTAATTTTCGCCTACTGCATTTCGATGATATTCTCCATCGTCAGTACGAACGTGGCGATAGAGCGCGTCAGTCGATGATCCACCCGCCTTATCCAACAACAGCCCTCTATATTTTGTTTTGTCTCGACTCTTTCCATACCATAAAATGTAATCAGCAGTCGCGTCTATAAATTGCGATGACGAGCTAGTTGTCGTCGAGTTTACAATTTCAGCAATGCAATTTTCATCGCCAAAAACTTCATCCATTAATGCACGCACACGATGAACGTTTTCGTCGCCGATCTGCACAAAGATCGAGCCGCTCTCCGTCAGCAGATCGCGTGCAACAGTCAGGCGATCTCGCAGATAGGTGAGGTAAGAATGGATGCCGTCGCGCCAGGTGTCGCGAAAGGCCTTCACCTGCTCCGGCTCGCGGCTAAAGTGGTCAGCCTTGCCGTCCTTCACGTCGCGGCTCGTGGTGGACCATTGGAAGTTGGAGTTGAACTTGATGCCATAGGGTGGGTCGATGTAGATGCACTGCACCTGCCCCTTCAGCCCCTCGCGCTCGGCCAGGCTCGCCATCACCTTCAGGCCATCGCCCAGGATCATGCGGTTCGACCAGTGCTGGTCATGCGCATAGAACTCGGTCTTCGCCTCGGGCGCCACGCCGTTGAAATCGGAGAACAGGTCCGCCATCGGCTCTGGCTCAGCCCGCCGCTTCGCCGCGCGCTTCAGATCCTCGACCAGCGCCTTGGGGTGGATCTTCTCCTGGATGTAGAGCGGAGGCGCCTCGACCACGAGGGCCGACCAGTCCGCCATGTCCTTGCCCCGCCACACCAGCTGCGGATCGAGATCGGGATTGCGCCGCTCGTAAGCCGCCTGGATCGGCGTCTTCACATCAGTCGGCACAAACGCCTCCAGCTCCGCCGTGGGCGCATTCTTCCGGCTCGCCTCATCATGCGTGAGCGTTTCGACGGTGAGTGGTTTCTTGGGGGCACGGGCCATCAGGCGTTCTCTTCCAGAAGGTTTTCAGCACCTTCGGCAGCGCGAAGGTCAGGATCGGGCAGGCCCGTTTCGGTATCGGCATCCTGAACCACGGTCTTGCCCTGCGCACGGCCAGCCAGTTCCGCAAGCGCCTTCTTACGCGCGGCGTAGAAGCCTTCGAAATCATCGCTGCGGAGCAATTCAGGTTCGATCAGGTGAGATCGCAGGATGGTGTCAAGCTGATCGGATGACAGGCTGTGGCGCTGCTCGATCCTCGCCAGATAGACGGACGGGGCGTGCCCGCCGATTTCGCGGTTGCTTGCCGCAGACAATGCCGTCTTGTTGACGATGCTGTTGTAGACGCCGGGATCGATCCCGCGTTCCTCGCACCACTTGCGCGGAAAGATATGGTGGATGTCCATGGGATCGGACCAGACGTCCATCACTTCAACGGGCTGGCCACTGATGAAATCGCGACAGCCTTCGCGCATCAGCAGCGCGTGCAGCCCCTTGTAGGCGGCAGACAGACGCATGCGCAGGCTGTCGAGCCGGTCGATCTGGAAATAGGTGTCCCACACCGTTCGCGGCTGTGTTTCCGAGCCCATCCACTCAATCAACTGCACGACATCGCGTGCGATCTTGGTCTCGGTGGCACTACCGTAGTACTCACCCAGCACGCCCGACCAGAACCAGTGGCGCAGCTTGTCGAACTGCGGACCGGACAGCTTGTGTCCGAAGCGCGCAAAGAAGGCTGCCAGCGCCACCATCTGCGGCGGATAGGGTACATCGCGCGCCCAGAGGATCTTCTCGCTGTTGAGGAACTTGGCCGCTTCCATGAAGCCATCCTGCACACCATCGGCGTGCGCCTTATAGGCAGTGAGCGGGAGCCCCAGCATGACCTCACGCCGACACGAAATGGCGGGCACGGCCTTTCCGGTCTTGCCTGCGGCAATGGCAGCTTCCTGCTCATCCATGGTATGAAGGACAGTGCAGGCCTGAAGGAAATCGGTTGTGGCGAGGTCCTCGAACAGGCCCTTCTTCGGCATCTTCGCACGCATTTCGGCCAGACGTCCGGGCTGGTAGGCATTGCCATACCAATCATCGCGCAAGTTAAAGTTGTCGGCAGCGAAGATGGCGGTCACGAGTTCGAAGGCGTCCAGCTTCTTGCCGCCCACGTTCACCTTTTCGAATACGGTGCACACGGCTTCACGGCTGTTGTCCTTGCTCAGCCGAATGACTGGCATCTGGTAGCCGCTGATCCGTTCAAGCACTTCCAGCCGCAAGGTGTCCAGCAATTGCCGGTGGTCGTTCGGCTTGCCATGCCAGAAATCGCGGCATCCGAAGATCCAGTTTATCGGATCGAGTGTCTGATTGAGCGGGAACATCAGCGCTTCATATTCGCGTTCCGCACTGGACAGGTCGCGCCCTTCGGCATGCCCGAATGCGCCCTTCTCGACCCTGTCTGCGGGCACGGCAACAATCGCCTCCTCGAAGTCGACCGCTGCTGCGAGCGCGGCTTCGACATCAAGGTAGAAGAAGCGCTGCACCTTTTTGCCCTTGGCTGTGCGCACCTCAGCGGGCTTCTGCGCGTAGATCGCCTGGTAAAGTGACGTCATGCGCTGCTGGCCATCGAGCAAGAGAGCCTCGGGTACAGGCTGATCTTCCTCTGGCTTCGCTTCAAAAGGCGTCGTGCGCAGGCCACGCGGCTTGAACTCGACCGAACCGCCTCGCTCCAGGGTCAGCAATGCGCCGACCGGAAACCCCTTGGCGATACTGGCGAGGAGACTGCGGACCCCATCTTCGTCCCAGACATAGTCGCGCTGGAAATCGGGAAGTTGCAACTTGCCCGTATGAACGTCTTCCAGGAGGTTCTTGAGTCCGGTCTTTGTAGTGTCGAAGCTCATTGCGCCAGCGCCCCCGCTTTCGTGATGTCATCCAGCCAGGCTTCGACCTTGGCAGCAAATTCGGTCTTGATGGTCCAGACATCGGTGAACTCAGCAAAGGCCCAGCGTCCCTGCGTGCCCAGGTTGTTCACGCCCGGGATCCAGAGCGTGCGCATGGTCTCGGCCTTGTCCTTGTCATCCTCGTCACGCTCGCCCTTGATCTCGACAACGAGGTTCAAGGGAGCGTCCTCACCCTGCCCATCGTTCAGTTGCAGGATGAAGTCCGGACGGTATCGACGCGCTTCGCCGCCAGCGGTGTAGGGCACCTCGAAGCCGAGGTTGTGGTTCTTTACCCAGGCCAGAACGCGCGGGTGTTGATCAGCGACCCGGCAGAACTCGGCTTCCCAATCGCTATCGATCACCGCGTAGTTGACGTGGCAACGCTCGCCCGTCTCGTAGCGATCCTGACTGGTCATGAAGCTGACGCTGCGGGTGGAGCCTTCACGGTTGTACGGATCGAGGATCGCCAGCACACGCCCTCCGCCTTCGGCGCCGCGCGTGATTGCGTTCATGATACGATCCGCCACGCGATCGGCAATGGCATAATACAGGATCTGGGCTGGCCGGGTGCTGCCCTTGCAGACCAGATACTCGTTCATCCACCTGCGCACGATAGTGCGCATCTGCATGACCAGGCCTGCGTTGATCGGCTGCATTGCCTCGGTCAGCCGGCGCTTCACGATCATCTCCGCCATCCGGAAGACGATCGAGGATTGGCGGATCTCGCCTAGGTGATCGAGCGTAAGCTCCGATTGCTCCCCCACGATGCCCGAGTTCACAGTTTCGGTCGCACCGACGAGTTCAGGCGTAAGCTCCAGTAGTGAATCCGGCGTGAACTCGGCACGAATGACATCCTGCGGCATTTCCGTGCGGTAGCCATCGACGCGTGGGAACCGGATCTCCGAGGAATCACGGTCCGGGGTTAGCGCATGGACCCGCTCCATGTCAGGCGGGGTGCGGATCGGCGCAACAACCGGCTGGGCCGTAAAGTCGAAGGGGATGCCAAGGACATCGGCGTATTCGACACCGAAGCGACCATCCTCTTGCAGCTGATAGGACTGCCTGCGCAGGGCACGGCCCATGACCTGCTCGCACAGAAGCTGTGTCCCGAAGGCGCGCACGCCAAGAACATGGGTCACGGTGTTTGCGTCCCAGCCCTCGGTCAGCATCGAGACGGAAACGACGCAGCGGATGCCCTCGCCCAACTGCCCCTTCCGCCCCACGGTATTGAGCACTTCGCGCAGAATGGTGCTGTCGTCGATCTTCTCCGCAGCAACGCGATCTCCCGTACGCTGGATCAGTTCCTGCTTGAAGCGGTCAATCTCGCCTGCTGCGGCAGCTCGGAAATCCGACGAGATCGCATCGCCGGACTCCAACTGCATTGAGTCGATCAGCAAGGTCCGCATACGTGGGAGGGCAACACCATCGGGATCAAAGTTACGGAAAAGCTTGCACTTGCCTGCCATTAGCGTTTTGGCGCCGTTTTCGTCCTCTAGTTCATAGCCACTGATATAATCGTGAACGAGCTTTGACGTTGCGGTGTTGTTACAAACCACAATGAAGACGGGGTCGACGCCGATGCCTGCCTCGCGCCAAGCGGTATGCGTCTTTTCATAGTGGCCATAGAGCGCGTCGATGGCCGTCAGCAGTTCATTGGGCAGCTTCTGCGGATCATCGAAGCCGGACTTGCCGCGTCCCTTCTTGGGCAGTTTCTTGCCGATATGTTCCCACAGGTTGCGGAACATCGGCGTTTCGCCCCCCGGCACGTTGTCCATGATGGGAACGCGCGGAAGTTTGACGATGCCGCATTCAATCGCATCCATCAGCGAGAAGTCACTCATGACCCAGCCGAACAGCGATCCTTCGCGATAGCCCGACCCCTTCAGGAAGAACGGCGTTGCCGAGAGGTCATAGACCATGTTGAGGCCCAACTCCCGTTTCATTGCCTCAAGGCCCGAAATCCAGAGACGCGCAGCCTCATTGTTCTCGTTCGCCTCGGCCCGATCTTCGCCCTTTAGAGCCTTTTCCTCTTCAGGCGTCAGGGGCCGCTCGCGATAGCAGTGGTGGGCTTCATCGTTCAGGACAACGATGTTCTTCATACCCATCAGTTCGCCAGCCACCCGGCGGATCATTGCGCCATCGCTCTCCTGCTTCGGCTCGGTGCGAAGCGCGGAACGCTGCACCTTGTTGAGCGATACCTCATCCTTCTTCTTGAAAGCATGGTAGTTGGTGATGACAATCTTGGCCTTGCCGAGGTCAGGCAGCATGTCCTCGGGCACGATCTCTCGGCTCTTATAGTAACTCTCGGGATCGTTGGGCTGCAGAACACGCAAGCGATCCTTGATCGTGATGCCGGGCGCAACCACCAGGAAGCCGCGCGTAAATCGCTTTGCGTTGGGATGACGCACAGCGTTCACTGTGTGCCAAGCAATCAGCATCGCCATGACTGTCGTCTTGCCGGCACCAGTTGCCAGTTTGAGCGCGAGGCGCATCAGATCGGGGTTGGAAGCAGTATTCGCAGCTTCAAGGTGAGTCCAGAAGCGACGCCCTTGCTGCGAGGACTTCGGAGCAACTTCGGTCAGCCAGATTACGGTCTCTACCGCCTCGACTTGACAGAAGAATGGCCTTTGGTTCGCGAATTTATGGGTACGCCAATGACGAAGCAGCCGCGCAGTGGACGGCGTGACCTGCCACTGGCTTTCAGGTAAACGCCGCCAGCTTTCTACCGCTGAACGGATACCGTTGATGACTTCGGTAGGGTTATACTCCTGCCCTTGGTCGTCAGCCAGCAACTCCCCCTGCTGCACGGTCTTGCCGCGGACTTTCTTCGCCTTAGGGATCGGCGAAACAAGAGCGCTTTTCCGTCGGTAATGTATGATTTCGCTGGTCGGCTGGCCGTTCTCATCGAGATCCCAATGCCGGTCCGGCTCCTCATATGGCGAGTTTAGGATCGGCGATTGGAAGAAAGTCTCGGTCATCGATAAACGTGCCCCCGGCTTGAGATCGCGACTGACAATATGGCCACATTAGCCTTGAAACCATGACCGCGATCACACGCTCAACCTATTGGGCAAGCGCCGAACAAGGTCAACCGAGACGGCATTTTATTGTGAGAGGCCAGACGCTTAGTTTCAACACTCTTTGACCAGATGTGGTGAGGTGTTTCTGGCTCTGCAAAAAGCCTGAAGACGAGCGATTTGTAGCGGCTCACGGGCGGAGAGCGGAGATACCGGATATTGCCAACCCGGCTAACCTCTTCCTCTCGATCACTAAGTCACCCCGGCGACGGGCCGCATAGGCTTGGGATGCAAGATCAAGACGCCAAGACTAGCGCTACGACTGTTCAACCGTAGCGTTAACAACACATCCGAAGCGCGGCGACATGATACCATCGATGCCGCGCCCCAAATCCCAGATCACCCGGCTTCCATCGGCAAACGTGGCGGTGACTCTGCGATCGTGCAGATCGCCAGTCGCTCTGCGAGATCTAGGGGCGTGATGGAAGTTGATGTTCGGCAGTTTGGAAGCCACTTTCCTCACGATGTCGCCACACTGCTCCTCATTGCTTTCATAGCTGTCACGCAAGGAATCAGCATCGAAACTGACGACATGCACTTTCCCAATCGAGGCCGCAGCTGTGTCAAAGCGCGCGATGAAATCTGCCAGCCTGCGGCGAGCATCTTCCTGAGCACAACAATAGGGATCGATGATCTGCAGGACCTGTATGGCCATGTCTTCAATGTGCTGAGTGAAGATTGTCCAATCCCTGAGTCCTCCCACTTCGAACTCAACACGCCCAATGTCAGGAGTGCGGGTCTGAGCAATGTCGACTGGCGTTGGGCGGACCGACAGGATGGGCCTTCGAGGCTCTTCGACCGGCTTACCCCGCCTGCCTTCAGCATCGTCCCCCTGTTCAGCTGAAGATGCTGTATCGCTTGCAGATCCAGAAGGCGCGTCGCCGGTCTCGATGGTCTGCTTCGAGGGCGGAGAAGCCGTTTCGTTGGATTGCGGCGACGTTTCACGGTCGCCATCGAGGACACCTGACAGCATTGTGTCGAGATCGTTATCCGCCTCTGGTGGCACGAGCAGGCCACGGCTCAGTTCACGCTTGCTCTGCATCAAGCTATTGAGGCGAACGTCGAAACTACTTGGACCAATCGTCTCATCAGGATGGACAGCCATCGGGATGTGGACCGTTACCGGCTTATCTTGCCCGATACGATAAACGCGGTCGGTAGCCTGATCCTCGACGGCTGGGTTCCACCAGCGCGACAAGTGAATGACATGATTTGCCTTGGTGATCGTCAAGCCCACGCCACCAGCCTTCGGCGAAAGGATCATGACATCGAAACCAGCAGCACGCGACTGGAAGTCAGCAACGATTGTCTGTCGCTGGGCTCCGGCGACTGATCCGTTGATAACGGGCACCGAGCGCTCCAGATTGAACTGCTCCTCGATGGCCGATGACAGAAAGGCTTGCATATCGAGGTCTTCACAGAAGATCAGCGCCTTCTCTCTTTTCGCCTCGATCTGGCTCAGTAGCTCGAATGTCTTGGAAAGTCGAGCGGATGCCCTGATGTAGCTTTCGAAATCTCCGAGGCCCACAGGCTCTTCAGGATGCAGGGACGTCCCCCGAAGCATGTGAAGAATTTTCAGCATTGCCCCTCTGTCGCCGCTCTCACGCATGGCGCGGGCTCGAGCCAGGATCCTGTTGTAAGCGGCCTCCTGTGGGGGCGGCATCGGGACTTCGTAAGGAACGATCGTCTTGGTCGGGAGCCCGGAAAGCAAGCCTTCCTTCATTCTGCGAAGCATAAAGGGCGGCAAGACCCCATCACGTTCGATGATGCGGTCCTGCAGAGCGTGGAGGGCTTCCGAGCTATGGGGGGGGTAGACTTCCTCGAACTCGCGACTAGTTCCCAGAAACCCGGGATAGACAACATCTGCAATAGACCAGAGATCCTGCAGCCTGTTCTCAACCGGTGTGCCTGTCATGCCAATCTGAATATGCGCGTTGAGCGCCTTGGCTGCACGAGTCATCTGGCTCGCCGGATTTTTCAGCTTCTGGATTTCGTCGTAAACGATCGCCGAAAACGGCACGCGAGCCAAACTCATGTGATAGTCACGCATTGTCTCAAAGGTCGTCAGCACGACGCCGGCATGCCGCCATTGCGATACGTCAAGCTTTGAAGTGCCGCCACGGATGTCGTTGCCCGTGCCATCGCGCCATTGCTTGAGACCAGTGCCGAAAGCCTCGATCACCTTGCCCAGAGCATCGCGCTCTAGGTGAAGTTCAATCTCGTTAAGCCAGTTTCGCAACAGGCCCGTGGGAGCAACGATCAGCACCGGCCTGTCGGGCGCGGCCACATTCCGTAGCCAGGCCAGGAAAGCAAGCGCTTGGAAAGTCTTGCCGAGCCCCATATCGTCGGCCAGGACAATGCCAGGTACCTTGCGCGTGAAGGCTTCGGTCAGCCATGCGAAGCCCTCCTTCTGATGCGGCTTGGGCGAGGATCGCAGCACCGTTGGCATGTCTGGCGCATTGAATGGCCGTGCCGCCACCTCTCTTGCTGCCTGACGGGAATAGTAGAGTTCCTCAAAATTTTCCCCGACCTTCAGAAAGTAGGTCGGAATTACGACTGGTGGCTCGGCATCTTCACTGCCTGCCTGGTCTGCATGTGCAAACTGGTTTTCGAGCTCAGCAATTTCCCGAACCGCATTCAGAGTGTTTGTGTTGGCAGGTATTTCAAAGTCGCCAAAAGGAACCGACGCATCGCCCTTGTCGAGCGCTGTCCCGATGGACGTCTCGAGTTTTTCCGCATCACCTGCCTCAAATGGCACATGTTGCTGATTGGGCGGTTCCCCGATCGTCAGACCGAAGCTCTCCGGCAACCAGCTATTGGGAGTGGGCTTGATCCAGGGCAGCACAGGCGGCTGCCATTCCTCGATCCCCGCGACCCTCTCTGAGTATTGCTGGGTCTCCAGGAAGAGGTGATCGGCAGCGTCGTCGTCTCCGGTTTCATCCAGCGCCAGCTCTTCGCGAATGTAGCGCTGCGGTGCGCGTGCGAAAATGCGCCTCTCCTCAGCCGGTGCCGCCTGCTTCTCGCGCACGACGTCGAGCGCCTTGCCGAGGTTGGAGTCGAGATAGAGAAGCGTTCCATCCGGCAGGAGGTAACTGCGCCGACCGCCCTTCTGAGTGCGAAAGCGCTGCCGGAAGCGTTGGTGTTCGTAGTCGGTGAGAAGAGCCTTGTCTTCGGCATCGAGCAGATCGCCATCTTCGTTTTCCACGACCCTGCGCGAAAAAAGTACGGGATCGAAATCGAACAAACCGCCTTGCGTACGCAAGTCCAGCGAGAAGTTGGACGCATAGGCGATACGCAGTCGTTCGATCGTCCCATCCGCCTCGATCTTCTCCTCTCCGAGATCCCCCAGTTGCTCACGCAAACGCGCAAAAGCAGCCTGCCGTGCATCGCCAGGCTCTGCATCCCTGAGCTCGTGGAGATTGGCCAGCGTCGAGTACATGGGCTCAGGAAGTCGAGCAACCTTCCCGGTTTCACGTACTCTCGCGCCCTGTTCTCGGGCACGGACCGAGACGCCGCCACGCCGAACCCACCTATGCTCGACTGCGATCGTACCTTCATGCAACGATCCTGTAGAGCGCAGTTGCAAGGTGAGGTCCGTAGCTGGAGGCAACCCAAGAGCCAGCGCCTCGACTTCACTCAGGGCCGCACTGGCAGCTGCTGAGATGATGACAGCATCGCTGGATTCGACCACGTCAGCGCCACCGTTCATGGCTCGAAGTCGTGACAAGGCAGCCATGCCGCCCCGAGGTGCAGTCCGGACCCATTCGCTCATCGGCACGGTTGTGGTGCTGGCCCTTCGGAACAGGCCGCCGGCGCGCGTTTGGCGAAGTTCAATTTTCTCCCGGCCATCCGGCTGGTCGGAAGCAACAAATGCAATCTGCTCGCTCACTATGCGTGGCCCTTACCAAATCGGGGATGCTCGATGCCGGTTCTGCGGTAGATCGTATTTGCAAAACGATAGCGCCACCCTCCCGTTTTATCGTGCCGAAGGCTTTCGAACCCCCTGTTGCCGCTCATCGTCCGAAGCGCCTCATTCCGATAATTGCGATCGTACAGTTTGGGTGCTTGGCCATCTTGCGCGTCCCAGAACCTGCAACGCCCGGTGTCGCTCCACTCAGAAATCCGCAGGTCACCTATTTGCATGATCAGGGACGAGGAGCCGCTAGGACCGCTGGAAATTTCACCATGCTCCAGACTTTCCCCCTGACTTCGCGCGATCTGCGCAATCTCCAATTTTGCTCTCGCCCCAAGAGCCGGCCATGCGTCGCTAATGTGTCCAGCGTCGAGGTAGGCTAGCCAGAATTTCTTGCGCTCGTCCCACATATCCGGCCTGTCGGTGGTCTCTGCGATAGCGGTAAAGAACACCCGCATGGCAACATCGGTCAGCCACCGACGCAGCACCTGAATGATCGCCCCTGCTCGCTCGGCTCCAACTTCCGCGCTCAGGTTCGTATGGATCGGGTTCCATTTGCGCTTGCCGGGATTGACGCGCGGATCCGAAATTCGCTCCAGCAGGAAAGCGGTGACACGCTGGCGATGTTCGGCCGCTGGTGTGGCATCCGTCCACGGCTCCAGCAAAGCTCGCACGATTGCAGCGGTGTTATCGAATTGGCCCTCGCCTTCCAGGATGTCCAACAATCGATCCTGACCAGCATAGGCACTCTGGCCACGCATAACCGCCACCGTCCGGCAGGCATCTGCAAATGCGTGATGACCGAAACTGGTCGCGAATGGGCTGAGGCCCAGCCCTGCCTTCACGAACATCGAGGCCGGCGCCCCTTCCTCGTTCTCTGCAAGCTGCTGACCGATGCTGGCGGGCCCATTGGCCGGGTCGAAAAGGCGATACTCGCGATGTCTGTCGAGCCAATAACCGCCTTGGTCTTCCACCAGATGCCGACAGGCTTCGGCAAGCGGCTCCATCGCCGGGCGCCCCATAGGAAAATAGAGCAGGTAGCCGTCAATCAATGCCTTGGTTGTGCTGTTTTTCCGATCCTGCAGAGCACACTCGATGGCGTTAAGGCCCAGCCCCTCGAACTCGGCATCGCACCAGACACCGCGCAGCAGACGATTGAGCTCGCTACGGCGCAGGGTCCTGATACCGACTGTCGCGCAGCGGCGCAGGAACGGGACCAATTCCTCGCGAGGCTCGCTTTCCTCGACGCCTGTCTCTAGGTTCGCAAAAGCATGATGCAATTGCGGCAAGGTGGTCGGTGGATTGGGGAAGCCATGACTGGCCAGATCCGCCATACGTCCGATTGCGCCTCGAATGATGTTCACTTGAGCAAGGCATCCTCTTCCAATGCGCCGGGGCTCATCATCAAGAAGCGGAGATCGATGCGCCTGTTGCGCGATTTGGCTTCCGGGCTCTCCCCTTCGTCCACAAGCCGGTCCGGTCCGTAACCACTCAGCCCCAGGATTTTGGCAGAGGCTGGCTCACTCTTAGGCAGATTGCGCATTTGATCGACGATCGGGTTGGCTGCTTTCAAAGCCCTGAAGGTATTAGCAGCACGCATCACCGAGAGGTCGTAGTTATCAAGCCCACCCGTCATGGGATCCTGATCGGTATGCCCCTCCACGAAAATGGCATCGACCCGGTAGGGGCTTTGTTCACCAGCACATTCAGCGCCGATCGTGTAACAAGGCAGAATTTCGGACATCGCGTCAGCCACTGTGCCGACGGCCCGCTGGCCCTTTTCTGTGAGCTGATACTGGCCACTGTTGAAAAGCAGCTCGTCTGGCAGACGCAGCACGCCGGTCTCGATGTCGATCGAGACGGCCAGGCCTTCCTTTTTCAAGGCCTCGGAAAGATCCTGCAGGATGTCAGCACGGGCCGCATCGGCACCTGTCAACTTCTCCTCGGTCGCCTGAAGGTTTAGGGCAAAGTAGGCGAGCAGGATGATGAAAATCAGGACCAGGCCGACCATCAGGTCGGTCATGGAGACGAAGTAGCTTTCGCTTTCTTCCGGCGCCTTGCGCCTGACGCGCGCTTCCATCAGCTAGCCGCCTCGGTTCGCCTTTCGGTCAGCGTTGCAGAGAGGTCTTCCACGGTATCGCTCAGGCTCTCCAGCGGACGCAGCGCAGCCGCGAGCTGGGTAATGCCCTTGGCCAGTTCACCGTCGACCTGCCCCACGCGATCATTGAGGTTTCGCGCGTGGCTGCTTGTCGCTTCGGTCAGCTGATTGAGTGCCTCGCCAAGCGACTTGTCGACTTCGTTGAACCGAGCACGGTAGTCCGACCATGCGCCTTCAGCGGCTTCGCTCGTAGCCTGGAGCGCGTCGGAGACTTCGCGAAGTTCCGATCTCGTCCGTTCGGACATCTCACGCATTTCCTGACGATTGGCATCGGCGTTGCGCGCGTCTTCCTTGATCGCATTGGAAAGCGTATCAAGCGAGCCCTGCAAGGATGTCGCCGTTTGCCGCATTGGACCAACAGCCTCGCGCACGTCACCGGCAACCGTGCCAAGCGCAGTCGCGATGTCGCTGGATCTCGCAGCAACACTTTCGATCCCACGCGCGTAGTCCCCGAGGGCACGGTTGCTTCCATCAAGCGAACTGGCAGTAGCCCCGATGTGGGTCGAAGCCTTCTGCATTTCCTCGACGAGCGGGCCGCTTATCGCCCGGAAACGATCTGAGAACTCGGCGAAGGCCTCTTCCAGTGCTGCCTGCCCGACCAACGCCGCCCGCCTTGCCGCATCGCTGGTCTGTTTGCCGAACGCATCGCCTGACTCGGCAAGACGGGTACGCATGTCGTCAAGACTGGTACCAAGGTTGGAGATCAGGCTCTCCATCTGTTCACGCGCCATATTACCTGCCGCTGCATTATCAGTGCGCATGCGATCGGCCAGTTCGGCAAAGGACGAGTGCATGTCGTCGATCCGCTTGCGAGACTCCACGCTGGCCATTTCACCATCGCTGCGCATACGCTCCGCGACTGCCGCAAAGTTCTTGTTCAGATCGCCGAACGCCACGCGCATCTCTTCGGAGGCCTGCCCGAAACGGCGGACCGCCTCCTCGATCTGCTGGTCGGCTGAACTGGTCTGCCTTTCGAGCCGGTCCGCCATTGTACCCAACGAAGCCGTCATCGCGCCAATCGCATCGGCAAGCCCGCTCATCTCGGCGCCAGCGCCTTGTGTGATCGCCTTGCTCACCGCCTCGCCGCCGTCGCCGCTAATCTTGTCGATGCCCTCTCGAATGGAACCCAAGCTCGTTACCATCGGCGTGAATTGCTTTTCGAGCGCCTCTTCTAGGACGACTGCGAGCTGCTCTGAAAATCCCTTGAGAGCCGGAGTCTGCTCTTTGAGCTGATCAAGCTGCTCCGAGGCCAGGCGCTGTGGCGGAAGATAGGCCATACCGTGTTCGATCAGGTCGCACAGCTTACTGAGCCCCTCATTCACGTGCTTGTCGAAGCGATAGTCGACTGCGCGAAGGATAATCGAGGCAACGATGCCCCCGACCGAAGCCCAGAATTTAGCCCCGGCAACATGCATAAGGTTATTGAGCTGCGACTGCATCGCCTCAGAGCCACCGCTCAGGTCAAGCGTGGAAAGCGCCGCGATGATACCCAAAAATGTGAACAGCAGTCCGACTGCGATGGCAATGTTCGCGAACCAGCCGAGAGCCTTGTGCCTTTCTCCAAGTCCCAGAAAAAAGTGCTCTGGACGAACAGAATTTCGCAAGACCTCGGAATTGGGATCGATGATGGTCTCGCGATATTCCTCCCACGCCCGGCGCAAGGCGAAGACCTCCTCGTGGTCGGCCTCCATCATCTTTTCATCAATATCGAAGTAGCTGTCAGAAAACGCCTTACGCGCATCATCTGACGCAGATCGAGCCCCACCGATCCGATCGGAGATCAGGGCATTGCGTTCTGCTAGCGCCCTTTCAAATGGCTTGAAGAACCGCGCGCGATAGGTCAGCGCGATCAGCGATGCCGTCAGGATCAGGCCAACGGCAATCCAGAATGCCATCGCATCGCCGACGCCGGGAACGGCAGTGAAGAACCAGATCAAGCTCTGGCCAAGCATCTCGATCATTCAGATAACCCCCGCATTCACAGCTCTCCGCGCCGTGAACTACGTAAAATTCCTTATCAAACTGCTACTTACGAGGGAAGGCGGAAACATGCTTGAGCTAGAGACCCGCATATCGTGGCGACCTAGCTTGCAGCAAAGCATTTAAAACGGCCGAGACTTCCTGAGAATAACGATTGTGTCTTCTGTCTCTCGAACAAATCGAGCAGAAAGAGCTCATTTCGGTCGGCCATCGACACCTCCGCAATCGGACACTTCGCAGCCTGTCACGAAGAAACCGAGTGGAAGTCCTTGCTTGTCGCAGCGTGCGCGGACCTTGCACGTAAAGCCGCCGCGCGACAGGCCACGGCAAACGATGTATCACCACCCCAATTATTTGTATTCTAACTCGAAAATATTCCGTTCATCATAAATACAGAAAATGTATCAAATTAAATATTGCAGAATACATATAGTATACTTGAAAATATCAAAATTTTCTACGCGACAAATCTACCATGGTCACCCCCACCAGCGCCAAAATCTGCACAAAACCCTAGTACCCTTGCGGGTTTGCGGCCCTTGGCCTGCCTCTGGTTCATGTCATGTTTTAGCACCTATTACCCAGGTATGGGGGTGCTATGCAGGGGGTGGGCCAGCGGTTGGCCCGCCCCCCCCCCGCGCGGTAGGCGCGAGGGTTGGACAGGTGCGCTCTTTCTCATCGTCGTGACTTCGCTTTGCGAACCTGTGCGCCCGGCACTCGACCGGGTTGGAGGGAGACGTGTGCCTGCCGTGCATGTGCCCCCCTTCGGGCAAGGTTCAAGAGTTGTGAAACTTTCACAAGGCGAAGTCACGGCGGCTCCGGGCAGAGCACTATAATTTACATTTTAAAGGATGGTCATGTATTTTAAAACCGACCCAATGTAAAATAAGTATATTAGTCGTATATTCACATTACATTACGCGGATATATTTTTCGCATAATACATTTTTACTAATTACTCAATCCTCCCGGACGCACCAGAGACTGCGCATATCTGATATTCGCATCACGTCAGCCACCGCCCCTTCCGCGACGCTCAGCGGTCGATTTCCGATCTCTACTACCGGACGGTCCGCTGGCTTTCCTTGCTCCGCAAGCGTGGCCGAACCCGGCCATTGCGATTGCGGCGTCATTTGGCACCTACCGCGATCGCGCCCAGATTGGCCGTGCGATGCCGACGCCGAAGGTGCCGGCGCCTAAAGACCCTCACCATCGTTGCGATTTCGCAATTTGTTCGTCAGGTGGGCGTCGAGGATTACCAACTGGTCCTCCAAAGCTTGTCGATGCCGATCCAGAATTGCCTGTGCGAGACGCCCGAAACCGACGAGATGTTCCGCCATGTTGCGGAGTACTGCTTCGTGATTCTCGCCTACCTCACCTCTCACTGCGCGCTCGGTGGTCAGGACCAGCGACGGAAGCTGCTTACGGATCAGGACGGCGTGTTCGATCGCCTCCAGATCCATCGTCAGTTCACCGCGTTCCACCAGATGGAGGAAATCCGAACAGGAGACCCTCGACTGGCGAAGGCGCTCGCGTTCATCGTCTGGTGACAGGCGCAAGGCCAGTTGCCAGGCCTCGGCGACCGGCTTGTCCACCATGGGCTCGATGACTTTGTCATCGTCGCCGGGCCGTGTCAGGCTCACTGTGTTCCTTGACTTGGATGAGGGTGCCCCCGCGACCATGAGCCTGGAAAAGACCCGTAGACCGGACAAAAGGCCAAGCCCCACACCAATGGCACTGGCATACGGCCCTTCCGACAGATGACTGTTCAACAGCCATTCCGAACCGAACCCGACCACCAGACCGACAGCCATGGCCGCAGCCATGGCCGCAGCCATTCTCAACGCCAGCACGACAAGCCATCCGAGGATAGCCAGAGCAAAAACGGAGGCGGCGACAAGAACCAACAAGGAAACGATGAGCCACAACAACGCGATCATGCTTGAATCCCGTTCAGATCAGTCTGTGTGAATGTCGTGGCCAACGACAGAAATGGTCGTATTGCGTCAAAGACCAACACAATATCTGTATTGACTAAGCATTAGGCATGAAGTCAATTGATACAGGCAGGATGCAAGGGGGCTTTCTGGAAATCCATGAATCTGGAATTGTTGGAACGCCGCCAGGCTGTGACAGAGTGGCGCGACCGCTTCGTGCTGTCGGCATGGGCACTGGTCAATGGCGCGGCGAAGGGCGCCCGGGAAGGCTTCGAGAAGCATCTTGAAGATGCAGGCTTCATCGATTCCATATGGGATCGCCCCTCATTCACATACGACCGGATCGATGCCGCGATGAGAGCAACGGTCACCGGCGGCATCCAGGGCCTGCTGGCCGCCGCGGCGGACGAATTGAAGCAGATCGATCCGGCTTACGAACCGCTGGCCGTCGCACTAGCATCAAGCGCCGAAGCGGTCATCCTGCCTATGATCAAATTGCAGGCGACAGGCGAAGGTCCGGCGAAAGACGCTGCACCTTCCGAACCCGCCGCACAAGGCAATGCAGGCGTGTTGACCCGCATGTCGGGTTACATCTCCGAGTTGGGCGTCACACGCAACGCCCGCGAATGGGGAGGATGGGCTGCCGATGTCGTTACGGTTGCAGCCAGTGCTGCAAGCCGCACGGTCCAGAACCGCACCGGCCTGCATGACCTGCTCCGACGCACGGCTATCGACCGCATCGCAACCGCTTGGATGGGCGGTCGCACCGACAGCAGGTCGGTAGTCACACAGCTCGTCGCTCTGATCGACGAAACCGGCCAAGGTGCAAGGAGTGCCTCGCTGTGACCAATTTCGCGACTTTGATGACCGCGCCGACAAAGGCGATCACCGGCCTGAACGATGGCAGCCTGAGACAGGTTGGCGCAGTCATTCGCTGGGCCGCCGGACCCAACAAGGGCAAGATCTTCGCCTACATGCAGGAAACCGGCGCCCTTGAACGCGCCGTCAAGACGGTCGGGAAATCGCTGAGCAAGGGCGGCACCGCCACTGCCACAACCGGCAATCCGGCGATCGGCGCTGTCACCGTCGCCAGTGATCTCCTCCTGCAGGCGACCCAAGCAGTCCAAGGCGAAGTGATCCGGCGTGGCGTCAAACGGGTCGAAGCCGGCGTGAACCGGCTCGAAGAGAGCATGGGCCGGGTCGAGTTCAAGCTCGATGGCTTGGGCAAGGGCGTCCAGACGCTACAGCAGCTCGGTGTCGCCAATCTCGCTCTCGGCGCAGCCGGGTTGGGCGTCTCACTGGTCGGCTTCGGCATCATGAACGCCAAACTCAACCGCGTTCAGGCATCCATTCAGGCCTTTGCCGACCGCCTCGATACCATCAGCGACAAAATCGACCGTGTCCGGCAGGACATGATCGATCAGGACTTTCTCAAGATCCATTCGCTTGTCCAGCTCTACGAGGAAGCTTGGGCCCACAGCGACCGTGGCCGCGCCGAACTGCAATGGCACGGCGTAGCCCAGGAAGCGCGCACATATCAGGACCGCTTCCTCCATCGCGCCCGCCAACTGCTCACTGCATACCCGCCTGACATTGCCCTCGCCGATCCCATGATTGATGCGCTGACACTGACGGGTTCCTTGCGCGTCTCCGCCCTCATGGCCTGCAACGAAAGCGCATCCGCGCGCCTCGTGGCGGATGAAGCGTCGTGGCAAGTGGAATCGTTGACCGGCGTCATAGGGCTCGCCGATCTCGTCCCACTGTCGCTGCCGGAACAGGTTGAGCCGGGTTCTCAGGACTGGGACCTCGCTTTCACTGCCGCTACCGAACTGGCTCGCCCCATGGTCCAAAAGATGCGCGAGCGTGAAGCCGCTGTTGCCACCCGCGCTGCGCCTCTCGACCTGCTGGAAAGCCGCGGTATCTCCCCGCGTGAATGGTTAGAAGTCGCGCGCAGCGAGACCGAACAGCCGGTATTGCTCTTGTCTGATCAGCGCGGCTGATCGAATCCATCGAGCCTCGGCAAGCGCGCGGGTGGCTTTGAATGATGCCCGAGCCCGACCGACCTGAATAGGCGCGTGGGCGACCGCAGGCTGACAATAGCCTAGAGGCCGTGAACGGCAGCTATCTTGATTTTGTCTCGCCGAAGCCGTCCGCAGCAAAAACACCAGAGAATGCCGCTTGCCAGAGTTTAAGCGGGCGCTGGTGAACCTGACGCTGCCCTTATTGTGATGGGGCTAATTATGTCCTAGCCATCTTCTCCTCAACCTTGGTCGGAGAGCATGCCAAAGCTCGCACCAAGATCGTCGCCACCCGCGTCACCCATGATCGCCTTGCGCGCAACCAGCTGCCCGGGGCGGACCCGGAGACGGCGCGCTACGCAACGCTGCGACCGGGTGTGACCGCCATCCACATGCACTACCGCGGGCCGCACGTGGAAGACGACGGCGAGCTGCCCATGGGCGGCATGTGCACGTACTACCTGATCGAGAGCGAGGAGTACCACGAGGAATGAGATACCATCTAGGTCTGCTGGACGACGCCCCCTCCCAAAACGCCGCGCTGCGGTGGGTGAGGGGCGTCAGCTGGAAGCACCTTCCGCCCGAAGTCGAGCGCGAGCTGGGGATCTGGTTTGCCATGCCAGGCATCTCCATCGGCTGGCACGCGAAGAACCTCGGAGCCGGTCGCATCAGGGTCCAGTAGAACTGGGTGAGTACAAAAAGTACAAGGATGAGGTCGCGGATAACTGGTTAAGTGCGTCGAGAGAGGATTGTGTGAAACTTTCACAACTTCGACCGCATAAAGGCGTTCTCCCGATCATCAGCCAGCTGCGGGCGCTTCAGGACCTGAAATCGATGACCGTCGCGCAGGTCGCTCGCGACTACCGGGTCGACCGTGGAAGCCTGTGGAACTGGAAGCGGAGGGGGATCAATACCCGCATCGGGATACCCCTTCCGCCCGGCTTCGAGCTGCTCGGGACCATGCACGTCTGAGGTGGCCAAAAGTCGCTCGCTGCTAAACGAGAAAAAACCTTACGAGTCCAGGATATACCTTATTACTTTCTATATATTTTTATAGGATACGCACATCAGAGAAGAAATAATATATATCCTAATTATGTAAGGTTTTTTATTTTTTTACGGCGACTGAACTTTTCCCGTTTTTGCCTCCCGATCCGCCACGAGAGCAGCTGGAAACTATCTGAACCCGAGCTAGAACTCGCAACATACTCTATTTTACCCGGAAACGCCCCTCACATCGCGAAGAGCTACTTCTAGTCTACTCGGGTAGCTCTGACCCCCTCTTCGCGCTCTACGACCCCTTCAGAGTCAAATTCGCTCACATGCAGAATTTGGAAGCCAACCCTCATCAACGAAACTTCCGACCGATCGAGAAGGAGGACGCCCCCGAGAACAGCATCGAGAAGCTCTCGACACCTCCACGCCAACGCGGCCGACCCTTCGCAAGTACGTTGCCCTCCGAGGCCAAGCACTCAAGTGACCGATTCCTCCACCTCGCCAGCTTAGATCTAGAAGCCGTTCAGTATCCGCAAGATATGATTCGGAGTTACTCATTGAGTGCGGTTGTTAAACCCCGGACCTCTTGTGCAACCTCGCTAACCCAGCTCCCTGTCGGACGATGGAGTACTGACCGAGTTCTGTCCAAACTCAAATTTCAGCCTTGCGCGCCGAGTCGGCGATTCCTAGATTCCATCAACGGCCCGACCGGAGGCGGCAACCTCCGGCCAGGCCTGACCACTAACCGTCTATTCAGGAGACGAATCAATGGCTGTCTCGCCGA